>NZ_LUAZ01000021.1:0-78605 GCF_001647255.1 Cellulosimicrobium sp. I38E | reverse complement strand
GCTCCGGCCGCACCCCAGGCGGAGGCGCCCGCGCCCCAGCCGGCGGCACCCGCCCCGGCGAAGGCCGAGCCCGCGAAGGGGCCCCAGGCTCCGACGCCGGCCGCGCCGGCACCGAAGGCACCGGCGCCCCAGGCCCCCGCGGCCGAGCGTCCCGCGCCGGCCCAGAAGCCCACCGCCACGCCCAAGCCGGGTGGCGGCACCAACGCGCCGGCTCCCCGTCCGGGTGGCTCGGGCGCTCGCCCCGGCGCCCCGCGCCCGGGCAACAACCCGTTCGCCACCAGCCAGGGCATGCCCCGGCAGGGTGGCGGACCGCGTCCGGGGGCCCCGCGCCCGGGCAACAACCCGTTCGCGTCGAGCCAGGGCATGCCCCGGCCCGGCTCGCGTCCCGAGCGCACCGAGGGTGCCGCGGCGGCGTCCGGCGAGCGTCCGGGCGGCCCCCGCCCGGGTGGCCCGCGTCCCGCTCCGCGCCCCGGCGGCCCGCGCCCGAACCCGGGCATGATGCCCGGTCGCACCTCGATCGGTCGCCCCGGCGAGCGTCCCGCTCCCGGTGGTCGTCCCGGTGGTGGCGGCGGCGGTCGTGGCGGCGGTGGCGGCTTCGCCGGTCGCCCCGGCGGCGGCGGCGCTCCCGGTGGTGGCGGCGGCTTCGCCGGTCGCCCCGGTGGCGGCGGCCGTGGCGGCGCGGGTCGTGGGTCCACGCAGGGCGCCTTCGGGCGCGCCGGCGGACGTCCGGTCCGTGGGCGCAAGTCGAAGCGCGCGAAGCGCCAGGAGTTCGAGCAGATGCAGGCGCCGTCGCTCGGCGGCGTGCAGGTTCCCCGCGGCAACGGCAAGACCGTCGTCCGCCTGCGTCACGGCTCGTCGCTCAACGACTTCGCCGACAAGATCGACGCGAACCCGGCGAGCCTCGTCACTGTGCTGTTCCACCTCGGTGAGATGGCGACCGCGACCCAGTCGCTCGACGAGGACACGTTCGGCACGCTCGCGGCCGAGCTCGGCTACGTCATCGAGATGGTCTCGGCCGAGGAGGAGGACCGCGAGCTGCTCGGGTCCTTCGACATCGACCTGGACGCGGAGCTCGAGGCCGAGAGCGACGACGAGCTGGCGGCCCGTCCGCCGGTCGTCACCGTCATGGGTCACGTCGACCACGGAAAGACCAAGCTTCTCGATGCGATCCGCCAGACGGACGTCGTCGCGGGCGAGGCCGGCGGCATCACCCAGCACATCGGTGCGTACCAGGTGCGTCACGAGCACGAGGGCACCGAGCGTGCCATCACCTTCATCGACACCCCGGGTCACGAGGCGTTCACCGCCATGCGTGCCCGCGGTGCGCAGGTGACGGACATCGCGATCCTCGTCGTGGCCGCGGACGACGGCGTGATGCCGCAGACCATCGAGGCGCTGAACCACGCCCAGGCGGCGAACGTCCCGATCGTCGTCGCGGTGAACAAGGTGGACAAGGAGGGGGCCAACCCCGCCAAGATCCGCCAGCAGCTCACCGAGTACAACCTGGTGGCCGAGGAGTACGGCGGCGACACCATGTTCGTCGACGTGTCGGCCAAGCAGAACATGGGCATCGACGACCTCCTCGAGGCCGTCCTGCTCACGGCCGACGCCTCGCTGGACCTGCGCGCGAACCCGGACAAGGACGCGCGCGGTGTCGCCATCGAGGCGAACCTCGACAAGGGCCGCGGCGCCGTCGCGACCGTCCTGGTCCAGTCCGGCACGCTGCGCGTCGGCGACGCGATCGTCGCCGGCACGGCCCACGGCCGCGTCCGCGCGATGTTCGACGAGCACGGCAACGCCGTGACCGAGGCGGGCCCCGCCCGTCCTGTCCTCGTGCTGGGTCTCGCGTCCGTGCCGAGCGCGGGTGACACGTTCCTCGTGGCGCCCGACGAGCGCACGGCACGCCAGATCGCCGAGAAGCGCGAGGCCGCCGAGCGCGCCGCCCTCCTGGCCAAGCGCCGCAAGCGCATCAGCCTCGAGGACTTCACGCAGGCGCTCCAGCAGGGCAAGGTCGAGACCCTCAACCTCGTCCTCAAGGGCGACGTGTCGGGTGCCGTCGAGGCGCTCGAGGACGCGCTGCTCAAGATCGACGTGGGCGACGAGGTCGAGCTGCGCGTCATCCACCGCGGTGTCGGTGCGATCACGCAGAACGACGTCAACCTCGCGACGGTCGACAACGCGATCATCATCGGCTTCAACGTGAAGTACGGCGAGCGCGTCGAGGACCTGGCCGAGCGCGAGGGCGTCGACGTCCGCTTCTACTCGATCATCTACCAGGCGATCGAGGACGTGGAGGCCGCGCTCAAGGGCATGCTCAAGCCGGAGTACGAGGAGGCCCAGCTGGGCACCGCGGAGATCCGCGAGATCTTCCGCTCCTCGAAGTTCGGCAACATCGCCGGTTCGATCGTCCGTTCGGGCGAGATCCGCCGCAACGCCAAGGCGCGTGTCCTGCGCGACGGCAAGATCGTCGGGGACAACCTCACGGTCGAGTCGCTCAAGCGGTTCAAGGACGACGCGACCGAGGTCCGCGAGGGCTTCGAGTGCGGTATCGGACTGGGTTCGTTCAACGACCTCCAGGTCGGCGACACGATCGAGACGTTCGAGATGCGGGAGAAGCCGCGTTCCTGACGCTCGTCACGCCCGGGGGCGGTCACGGTTCGTGGCCGCCCCCGGGCGTTCGTCTCCCGTCCCGCCCGGCCGACGGGGACCGTTCGGCGTACGGTCGTCGGGACCGTAGCCGGAACGCTCGGCACGAAAGGAAGAAGTCATGGTCGATCACCCTCGGGCGAGGAAGCTCGCCGACCGCATCAAGGAGATCGTCGCGCAGATGCTCGACACGCGGATCAAGGATCCGCGCCTCGGGTTCGTCACGGTGACGGACGTGCGCGTCACCGGTGACCTGCAGAACGCGTCCGTGTTCTACACCGTGTACGGCACCGACGAGGAGCGGGCCGGGACGGCCGCGGCGCTGGAGAGCGCGAAGGGCCTCATCCGGTCCGAGGTTGGCAAGCAGACGGGGATCCGTCTGACGCCGACGATCGAGTTCCACCTCGACTCCGTCCCCGAGACGGCCGCGCACCTCGACGCCGCGCTCGTCGAGGCGCGCCGTCGCGACGCGGAGCTCGCGGCCCTGCGCGAGGGCAAGGCCTTCGCCGGGGACGCGGACCCGTACCGCACGGCCGAGGAGGAGGGGGAGTCGGCCGAGCGCTGACCTCCGCACCGCGCCGAGGGCCGGTGGCGACACGCGACGCGTGCCGCCACCGGCCCTCGGTCGTTCCACGGGCGGGCCGGGCGAGAAGGGTCCTCGCCCGGTGGGCGTGGTCAGCGGCCCGTGCCCCGGGGGAGGAAGAGCGCGGCCGCGGTGGCGACCGCGAGCACGGCGGCACCGACGGCGAGGGCCGGTACGAGCCCGGTCGCGAAGGCGGCCGGTGTGAGCGCCCCGCCCGCGGCGAGGAAGACGGCGGTCAGCACCGCGACCCCGAGCGCGACGCCGATCTCCCGCAGCGTCGCGTTGACGCTGCTCGCCGTCGCGTGGTCGGCGTCCGCGACCCCGGCGAGCACCGCCGTCGCGACGGGCGCGAAGGTGAGACCCATGCCGACGCCGGCGAGCACGAACGCCGGCACGAGCGCGCCGTAGACGGTCGGGTCCGCGTCCACGAGGGAGGCCATCCAGCCGAGCGCGACGGTCTGGAGGGCGAGGCCGGTGACGACGAGGGGGCGCACGCCGACGCGGGATGCGAGCGCACCCGCGAGGGGCGCGACGACCATGGGCGCGGCCGTCCACGGCAGGGTCCGGACGCCCGCCTCGAGGGGGGAGTAGCCCTGGCCCACCTGGAGGAACTGCGTGAGCAGGAAGACCGCGCCGAACATCCCGACGGCGAACGCGAGGCTCGCGACGTTGGCCGCGCTGAAGTTCCGCGAGCGGAACAGGCGCAGCGGGACGAGCGGGTGCGCGGTGCGGGCCTCCCGGACGACGAAGAGCACGAGCAGGGCGGTCGCCGCGGCGAGGGTCGCGATCGTCGCCGCCGACCCCCACCCGCGCCGCTCGGCGTCGACGATGCCCCACACGGCGAACAGCACGCCGCCGCCCGCGAGGAGCAGCCCCGGGACGTCGAACGGCTGCCGACGCCCGAACGACTCGCGCAGCGCCGCGAGGACGAGCGGCACGGTGACGAGGGCGACCGGGACGTTGAGCCAGAAGATCGCCTGCCAGCTCAGGCCCTCGACCACGGCGCCGCCGACGAGCGGTCCGAGCGCGATGCCGAGGCCGGAGACGCCGCCCCACACGCCGATCGCGAGCGCGCGCCGCGCGGCCGGGACGGCGCCGACGAGCAGCGTGAGCGACAGCGGGAAGATCGCCGCGGCGCCGGCGCCCTGGACGGCGCGGGCCGCGACGAGCGCGCCGGGGGTGTCCGCGAGGGCGGCGGCCGCCGACGCGAGGGTGAAGAGCGCGATCCCGCCGACGAACACCCGGCGGCGACCGAGGCGGTCGCCGAGCGCGGCCGCGGGCAGCATGAGCGTCGCGAACGCGAGCGTGTAGGCGTTGACGAACCACTGGAGCTGCTCGACGGTCGGCCGGAGCGCCTCCGAGATCACGGGGAGCGCCCCGGTGACGACGAGGTTGTCGAGCGTCGCCATGAACATGGGCAGCGACGCGGCGACGAGCGCGAGGGCGACGGGGCGCGCACGCCGTGCCGCGGGCTCTGGGGCGGGGTGGGGCGCCCGTGCGGTCGGCGGGCGGCGCTCCGGCGCGTCCGCGACGGTCGTGCGCGCGAGGCGCGCGCCGCCGGGCAGGTCGTCGAGCAGCGCGTCGGTCGACGCGGGGGCCGACGGTTCGGTCGAGGGGAGTGTCATGGTCGTGCCTCCGAGGCGGGAGTAAGCATTGATTGATTACTTCCTGACTGACGCTAGTAATCGACTGATAACCTGTCAACCATGAGTTCCGACGCACCGGCCCGGCGCATGACGCGCGACGAGCGCCGCGAGCAGATCCTCGACGCCGCCACCGCGGTGTTCGCCGAGGGCGGCTACGCGGGCACCAGCACGGACCAGGTCGCGCGGGCCGCGAACGTGTCCCAGCCCTACGTCGTGCGGCTCTTCGGGACCAAGGAGGAGCTGTTCCGCGAGGTGTTCGACCGTGTCGCGAGCGAGATCGTCGCGCGGTTCGAGGCCGTCCCGCCCGGCCCGGACGCCAAGGCCGCGATGGGCGAGGCGTACACGCGGCTCATCGCCGACCCGGACCAGCTCCGCGTCCTCATGCACGGGTTCGTGCTCGGCGCCGACCCGGTGCTCGGCACCCGGGCGCGCGCGGTGCTGGCGCAGGCGTTCGACCTCTACCGCACGCGTGCCGGGGCGAGCGACGAGGAGGCGCGCGACTTCGTGGCGCGCGGGATGCTGCTCAACACGCTGTTCGCCGTCGAGGCCCCGTCGCACGCCGACGACGACCCGGCGCTCGCGGTGCTCGTCCGGTGCACGGTCGACCCGTCGGACGCACCGGGCCGGGCGTCGACGGGGGCGGCCCGATGACCGCCGCACGCACCGAGCGTCCGCGCGACCAGGCGCCCCGCCGCCCGACGGCGCCCGACGGCCTGGTCGTCGTCGACAAGCCGGGCGGCTGGACGAGCCACGACGTGGTCGGTCGCGGACGGCGGCTCGCGGGCACGCGCAAGGTCGGCCACGCCGGCACGCTCGACCCCATGGCGACGGGCGTGCTCGTGCTCGGGGTCGGCCGGGCCACGAAGCTCCTCACGTACGTCGTCGGCGCGGACAAGGACTACGACGCGACGATCCGGCTCGGCGCGAGCACGACGACCGACGACGCCGAGGGCGAGGTCGTCGCGACCGCGGACGCGTCCGGCGTCGGGCGCGCCGACCTCGACCGCGCGATCGCCGACCTCACGGGCGAGATCCTCCAGGTGCCGAGCACGGTGAGCGCGATCAAGGTCGACGGGAAGCGCGCCTACGCCCGCGCCCGCGCGGGCGAGGACGTCGCGCTCGCGGCGCGCCCCGTCGTCGTCTCGCGGTTCGAGGTCCTCGACGTGCGCCCGGTGGGGGCAGGGGAGACGCCCGACGGCGCGCCTCCCGCCCTGGACGTGGACGTCGCCGTGACCGTGTCGTCGGGCACGTACGTGCGCGCGCTCGCGCGCGACCTCGGCGCGGCGCTCGGCGTCGGCGGGCACCTCACGGCCCTGCGGCGCACGCGCGTCGGCGGGTACGGGCTCGACGTCGCCTCGACGCTCGAAGAGCTCGAGGCGCAGGCCGACCGCGACGGCGTCCTCGCGACGCTGCCGCTCGCCGAGGCCGCGCGCGCGACGTTCCCCGTGCGCGAGCTCACGGCGCAGGAGGCCACGGCGCTGTCGTACGGGCAGTGGATCCCCGGGACCGGGTCGCCCGGGACCACGGCGGCGATCTCCCCGGCCGGCGAGCTCGTCGCCCTCGTCGAGGACACGCGCCGCGGCGGCGCCGACCTCGCGAGGCCCGTGCTCGTCCTGGCGCCCGCCTGACGTCCTCGGTTCGGCGTCGGGGCCGGGGCGTGGCAGTCTTGTCCAGCGGCGCCGACGACTCCCTGCCGGCGCGCCCGACCCACCCCCTCACCGGAGGAGTTCTCGCGTGCACCTGTGGACGGACCTGAGCCAGGTTCCCCCGGGTTTCGGCCCGTCGGTCGTGACGATCGGCAACTTCGACGGCGTCCACCGCGGCCACGCCCAGGTGCTCGGGCGGATCGTCAACCTCGCCCGCTCGCGCGCCGCGCGCGCCGTCGCCGTGACGTTCCACCCGCACCCGGCGGTGGTACACCGCCCCGAGAGCGCGCCCGAGCTCATCACGGGCATCGCCGACCGGGTCGAGCTGCTCGCGGCGACGGGCCTGGACGCCGTCCTCCTCGTGGAGTACACGCTCGAGTTCGCGCGCCAGACCCCGGAGGAGTTCGTGCGCACGTACCTCGTCGACGGGCTCCGGGTCGGGACCGTCGTCGTGGGGCACGACGTGCGCTTCGGCCGCGACAACGCCGGGACGATCGAGACCATGGTCGAGCTCGGGTCGCGGTTCGGCTTCGAGGTCGTGGCGATCGACGACGTCGGGCAGCACCAGGGCGTGCCCGTCACGGACGAGGCCGCGCCGGGGGACTCGCAGGTGCGCTGGTCCTCCACGGGCGTGCGGGCGCTGCTCGCGGCGGGCGACGTGCGCGAGGCGGCGCGCATCCTCGGCCGGCCGCACCGCGTGCGGGGCACGGTCGTGCACGGCGACGCCCGGGGTCGTGAGCTCGGCTTCCCGACGGCGAACCTCGGTGCGATCAGCGGCATGGTCCCGGCCGACGGCGTGTACGCGGGCTGGCTGGAGCGGCCGCAGCTCGCGGGCGCCGACCCCGAGCACGCCGACGTCCGCCTCCCGGCCGCGATCTCGATCGGCACCAACCCGACGTTCGACGGGCTCGAGCGCCGGGTCGAGGCGTACGTCCTCGACCGCGCCGACCTCGACCTGTACGACGAGGACGTGGTCCTCGAGCTGGTCGAGCGCCTGCGCCCGACGCTGCGCTTCGACGGCATCGAGCCGCTCGTCGCGCAGATGCACGACGACGTCGCCCGCGCCCGCGAGATCCTCGCCCGCGCGGACGGGGAGCCGGTCCCGACCGCCCCGGAGGCCTGACCGTGGCGGCCTCGACCCCGGGACCTGCCCCCGTGCTCGAGGCGCGCACGCTGCGCGTCGGCTACGCCGACGTCGCCGTGTGCGCCCCGGTGGACCTCACCGTGCAGCCCGGCGAGCTGGTCGTCGTCATCGGCGCGAACGGCAGCGGGAAGTCGACGCTCCTGCGCACGGTGCTCGGCCTCCAGCCCGCGCTCGGCGGGGCCGTGCGGGCCTTCGGCCGCGCGGTCGACGAGCGCGAGCGGGACTTCCGCGCGCGCGTCGCGGGCGTGCTCGACGACGACGCGTTCTTCCCCGCGCTCACGGTGCGCGAGCACCTCGTCCTCGTCGCGCGCGGGCACGGCGTGGTCGGTGCGGGGGCGGCCGTGGACGCGCTCCTGGACCGGTTCGGCATCGCGGAGCAGGCGGCGTCGTTGCCGTCGGCGCTCTCGTCGGGCCAGCGGCGCCGCTTCCTCCTCGCCTCCGGATTCGTGCGGCCCCGTGGGCTGCTCGTGCTCGACGAGCCCGAGCAGCGCCTCGACCCCGGCATGCGCGAACGGCTCGCGGGCCTGCTCGTCGACGACGCGCGCAGCGGCGTCGCCGTGGTCCTCGCGACGCACGACCCGGACCTCGTCGCGCGGACCGGCGCCCGTGGCCTGCTCGTGGGTGACGACGCGTGCGTCGCGCTGGATCCCGCGGACGCGCACGACGCGCTCCTGGCGGTGCGCTGACGGTGACCGGCGCGCACCCCGACGGAGCTCCCGGGGAGACTCGCCGCGCGAGCCGCGACGACGGTCCCGGCGACGCGGCGGACGGGCTGCGCACCGACCCCGACGAGCTGCTCACCGGCCGTGAGCTGCGGCGCCTGACGGCGCGTGCCGCGGCGGCGCGGGCCGACGCCGGGCCGGGGGAGATCGTCGTCGACGTCGCCTACGCGGTGGTGTCCGTCGCGCTCGCGACCGGCTGGGTGATCGGGCTCGCCTCGATGCTGCGCTCGTCGTTGGACACCGGAGCCCCGGCCGGCTCGGCGCAGGTGCTCGGTCCGGGCGGGATCCAGGCGCTCGGGACGGCCGCTCTGCTCGCGTTCCTCACGGGGACGGCCGTGCGCCTGGGCCCGGTGGGCGCGGGCAGCGGGGGAGTCCGCTGGTGGGTGCCCACCCCGGCAGACCGGCGCGGGCTCGTCGTGCCGTCGTTCGTCCGGGCGGTGCTGCTCGGCGGTGTCGTCGGCGTGGTCGGGACCGCGGTCGTCGCGGTCGCCGCGGGGCTCGACGCCGGCCCGGCGGTGCGGGGCGCGCTCACGGGCGGCGCCCTCGGCCTCCTGCTCGTCTCGGTCGCGGGCCTCGTCCAGCCGTCGACCCGCGCGGCGGCGGCGCTCGCCCGCGCGAGCGACGTCGCCGTCGCGGCCGTGCCGGTCGCGGGCCTCGTGCTCGTCGTCGTCGGCCGCTCCGGCCTGCCCGCGCTCGCCGCGCCGCCGCTCGTCGCGGTCGGGCTCCTCGCGGTCACGGCGGTGCTCGTGCTGCGCTGGTGGCGCGGGCTGGAGTCGCTCGGCGCGACCGTCCTGCGTGCGCAGAGCTCCGTCGCGGACCAAGTGGGCGGTGCCGTGCTCTCGTTCGACACGCGCGACCTCGGCCGCGCCCTGCGTCGTGCCGGGGCTGCCCGGGTGCGCGTCCGGCGCCCGCGCCGGTTCGCCGCGGTGCGCGGCGCGTTCGGCGCGGTCGTGACGGCCGACCTCGTCCTCCTCGGGCGCAGCCCGTCCGCGCTCGCGCAGCTCGTCGGCCTGGGCGCGCTGACGGTCGTCGCCCAGCAGGTCCCGGGCCTCGGCTCGGGGTTCGGCCTCTTCGCGGTGCTGGTCGTGGCGGGCCTCGGCGCCGCCGTGCTCGGCGCCGAGGGGGCGCGCACCGCGGAGATGGCCCCCGTCGTCGACTCCCTCGTGCCGCTCGCCGCGCGCTGGACCCGGCTCGCGCGCGCCGTGGTCCCCACGCTCACGGCCGCCGCGTGCCTCCTCGTGGGCTCGGCGCCGCTGGTGGTCGCGACGGGAGACGGGCGGTGGGTCGCGCTCGGCGCGCTCACGGCCGTCGTCCAGGGCGCGGCCGCCGTGCGCAGCGCCTACCGCGAGCCGCCCGACTGGGGCGGCCCGCTGCTCGCGACGCCCGCGGGCGGCGTGCCGACGGGCGCCGCCGCGGTCCTGCGCAAGGGCCCGGACGTCGCCGTCCTCGGCGCCGTCCCCCTGGGCGTCGCGCTCCTCGTCGGTGCTCCCGGCTGGGGTGCGGTCGTCGCGCAGGCGCTCGCGGCGGTGGTGGCGCTCGCGGTCGCGACCCACGTGCGCGCGGCGCGCTGACCGCGGCCTGCGGCCGGGGGAGACGTCAGGCGACGACCGGTACTTCGACGACCCGGCCGTCCGCCAGGTGCACGCGGGCGTCGACCGGGCCGAGGGTCGCCTCGTCGTGCGTGACGAGCAGCGTCGCGGCGTCGAGCTCGCGCGCGAGCCGCACGACGAGCTCCACGACCTGCACGCCGCGCTCGTGGTCGAGCGCCGACGTGGGCTCGTCGACGAGGAGCACCTGCGGGTCGTTCATGAGCGCCCGCGCGATCGCCACCCGCTGGCGCTGACCGCCCGAGAGGTGCTCCGGCCGGCGGTCCGCGCGGTCCGCGACGCCCACCGCGTCGAGCAGGGCGAGCGCGTGCGCGCGGCGCGACGCGGCGGGTCGGCCGCGCAGGTGGCTCATGAGCTCGAGCTGCTCGAGCACGGTGAGGGACGCCACGAGCTGCGGCTGCTGGAACACGATCCCGATGCGCTCGCGGCGCAGGGCCGCTGCCCGGTCCGCGGCACGCCGCGCCCGGCGGCGGGGCCTGCGCGCGGCCCGCCGGGCACCGGCGGCGTCGTCGGGTGCGTCGAGCGGTGCGCTGACGACGTCGTCCCCGACCCGCACGACGCCGGACGTGGGCGGCGTGAGGGTCGCGGCGACGGCGAGCAGGCTGGACTTGCCGGCGCCGGAGGGGCCGAGCAGCGCCGTGGTCGTGCCCGACGGCACGGTGAGCGTGACGTCGTCCACGGCGACGAGGACGCCGTCGCCGTCGGGGTACGCGAGGCGGATGCGGTCGAGCGTGAGGTCCACGGGGTGCTCCTGGGGGTCTCGGGTCTGGGGGGATGTCGGGGGACGGGTTCGGTGCGGGCGAGGGCGGCCGGACGCCGGTCAGCGCGCGGCGAGGGCGGCGTGCGGGTCCACGCGCGCGACCCGCGTCACGGCGAGGACCGCGCCGAGCCCGCCGAGGGCGACGAGCACGACGGCGGGGACGAGCGTCGTCGAGACGTCGACGACGACGGGCATGACGCGCGCCGCGAGCAGGCCGGCCCCGGCCGCGAGCGCCGTGCCGAGCCCGACGCCGACGCCGAGCACGACGCCGGCCTGGCCGATCGCGTCGCGCAGGAGATAGCGCGTCGAGGCGCCCAGCGCCCGCAGCACGGCGACGTCTCCGGCGCGCTGGATGGTCCAGACCGTGAAGAACGCGCCGACGACGAGTGCGGAGATCGCGAGGAGGAACACCTGCATGAGGGTCAGCGAGAGGTTCTCGGCGGTGAACGAGGAGATGGCGGAGCGCGCGTCGCGCGGCGTCGCGGTGACCGTCCCGAGGTCCGCGTCGGCCGCGGCGACCGCGTCCGCCGACGGCGGGTCGTCGCCGAACCGCAGCGCGACGACGGTCGCGGTCGGGCCGTCCTGAGCGTCGCCCGCAGCGGCGCCGCCGCGCGCGCCGACCGCCTGCCAGTCGTCGAGCGAGACCCAGACGACGGGCGTGTGGGCGAAGTCCGCCTCGGCGTCCGCGACCGCGGCGACGGTCAGGTCGAGCGGGCCGGCTCCGACCTGGTCGCCGACGTCTGCGCCCAGCGCGTCGGCGGCGCCGCTCGAGAGCACGACCGTCCCCGTGGAGACGTCGATGCCCCCGTCGTCCGCCCCGGGTACCAGGCCGGAGCCCGGCTGGACGCCGAACGTGGTGACGGCCGCCGTGCTCTCGCCGGACGCGCGCACCGTCGCGACGCCGAGCGGTTCCGCGTTCCGGACACCGGGGACGTCTGCCCACGCCTCCTGCTGGTCGGCCGTGACCTCGGACTCGGTGAAGGTCGGAGAGGCGCCCTCGGCCGGCGGCGCGAAGGCGAGGCGGTCGACGGGCAGCTCCGTCACGGCCGACGTGCTCGCGCGACCGAGCCCGGCGGTGAGCGCCGCGAGGAACGCGACGAGGAACGTGATGAGCGCGACGACCGTGATCATGAGCGCGAAGCGCCCGCGGGCGTGGCGCAGGTCGCGCAGGGCGAGGAACACGGGGAGGACCTCCAGGGTGCCGTGGGCGGGTGGACGACGGCGGGCCCGGCACCGGTGGGTGCCGCGTGTGCCCGACGTCCCCTCCACGGTCCCGCGGAGGGCGCCGGTCCGGATCGTCGTGCCGGTCGGTCCTGCGGCGCCGTGGGGTGGAGCCGGGCATCGACCGTTCGGACGATGCCGGGCACGGGCGGCGTGGCTAGGGTGACGGCGTGATCCCGACCGCGTCCTCGACGCCCGCAGCCGCGCCCGGTGGGCGTGCCGGGCTCGTCGGGGACGGCGCACGGGTCGTCCCGGCGGCCACGCGGTGGTTGCGCCGGGGCCTCGACGTCCTGCTCGTGGGTCTGCTCGTGCTCGCGCTCGTCGGGGCCCTCGCGACGGGCACGGTGCGCGGCGTCGTCGCCGTCGGGGTGGGTGCCGCGCTGCTCGCCCTCTACGTGCTGGGACGGCGACGCCTGCCGGTCCCGGCCGACGTGCGTGCGCCCCGGGGCGCGTGGTGGCCCGCGGGCGCGTGGGTGACCGGGCTCGTGGTGCTGTGGGTCGCGCTGTGCCTGGCCTCGATCACGGCGGTGTGGGTCGCGTTCCCGCTCATGTTCGTCGCGATGCACGTGCTCGGCCCGCGCCGTGGCCCGGTCGTCGTCGGCGTGGTCGTGCTCCTCGTGATCGCGGTCATGGTCGCGTACACGGCGAACCTCGCGCTGCCGTTCGTGCTGGGCCCGGCCATCGGTGGCGCCGTCGCGGTCGTCGTCGTGCTCGCGCTCGAGGCGGTCGTGCGCGAGTCGCAGGAGCGCCAGCGCACGCTCGACGAGCTCGTCCGCACGCGCGACGAGCTCGCGACGGCCGAGCGCGAGCGCGCCGTCGCGGGCGAGCGCGAACGACTGGCGCGCGAGATCCACGACACGCTCGCCCAGGGTTTCTCGTCGGCCGAGCTGCTCCTGCGCGCCGCGCAGACCGCGCTCGACGACGGTGACGTGGCCACCGCGCGCGGGTACGTGGAGCAGACGCGGGACGTCGCGCGGCACAACCTCGCCGAGGCGCGCCGCGTCGTGCGCGCGCTCGCACCCGCCGACCTCGAGTCGTCGAACCTCGTCGACGCGCTGCGTCGCACCGCGGCTCGCACCGCAGCCGGCGCCTCCGGGCACGCCGCCGACGGCGGGCCGGACGTGGTCGTGCAGGTGAGCGGTGACGCGGTGCCGCTGCCGACGGACGTCGAGGCCGCCCTGCTGCGCGTCGCCCAGTCCGCGCTCGCCAACGTCGAGCGGCACGCGGACGCGTCGCGCGTCGCGGTCACGCTGAGCTTCCTGGCCGGTGTCGCGACGGGGGAGGAAGCCGTCGCGCTCGACGTGGTCGACGACGGGCGCGGCTTCGACCCCGACGGCCTCCCCGGCCGCTCCGCGGACGGGCAGCCGCCGTCGGGAGGGTTCGGCCTCGTGGCGATGCGTGCGCGGCTCGCCGAGCTCGGTGGCACGCTGTCCGTGGAGTCGGCGCCGGGCGCAGGCACCGCGGTCGCCGCCTGGGTGCCGCTCGCACCAGTCGAGGACGAGGAGGGGCGATGACCGGACCGGCCGTCGTCGACGTCGTCCTCGCGGACGACCACCCGGTCGTGCGCACGGGCCTGCGCGCGGTGCTCGAGGCCGAGCCGGACGTGCGCGTCGTCGCCGAGGTCGGCTCGGCCGAGGAGCTGCTCGCGCGGCTCCGCGGCGGGCTGCGGGCCGACGTCGTGCTGCTCGACCTCCAGTTCGGTCCCGGTCGGCTCGGAGGGGTCGACGCGGTCCGGGAGATCGTCGCGACCGACGGCCCGGCCGTGCTCGTCGTGACGACCTACGACGCCGACGCCGACATCCTCGCGGCGGTCGAGGCGGGCGCCCGCGGGTACCTCCTCAAGGACGCGCCGACCCACGAGCTCGTGGCCGCCGTGCGCGCCGCCGCGGCGGGCGAGGTCGCGCTCGGCCCTGCCGTCCAGCGGCGCCTGCTCGGGCGCCTGCGCAGCCCCGGCACGGCGCTCACCGCGCGCGAGCTCGAGGTGCTCGCGCTCGTCGCCGAGGGACGCACCAACGACGAGATCGCGCGCGAGCTGTTCCTCTCGCGCGCGACCGTGAAGACCCACCTCGTGCACGTCTACGACAAGCTCGGCGCGCCGTCGCGCACCGCGGCGGTCGCCGAGGCCCGACGGCGCGGCCTCCTGCGCGGGTAGCGGGCGCCGGGCGGTGCGTCCGCCGGCGTCCGCGACGTGTCACGGGACCGGGTGCGGTCCCTCCCTCCGGGTGAGCGGCGTCGTCGTGCACGGCGTCCGTCGCGGCCGCGCGATCCCCGGGCCGCAGTCCAGGGGGCGGTCGCACACGCCCCTGCGCGAGCGCGAGCCGCCCGCGGGGGCGTCCGGTGGCCCGCCCGCGCGGGCCGCACGACGACCTCCCACAGAGAGGCAGAGCCATGGAGGCTCAGCAGCACGCGGCGCCACCCGGCGCCGGCGCCATCGTCGAGACGGTGGTCGACGACGTCGCCCCCGACGCGGTCGACCAGGCGTCCACCCCCATCGGCCGGACCGTCCGGAGCGTCGGTCACGGCGCGGCCGTCGCACCCGACGACGCCGTGCTCGAGACGGACGCGCACGCGGACGTGGACCCCGCGGAGTCGAACGCCCCGCTCCTGCCCGCGGCCGAGGCCGCGGTCGCCCGGGACCACGAGCTCCACCGCTACGACTCCACGACCGCGTTCGACTACCTGTTCCCGGAGCTCGCGGAGCGCTTCCCCGCGTTCCACCTGCCGGTCGGCGACGGCGCGACGACGGGCACCGTCGAGGCGCTCCTGGCGCTCGGCGCGTCCATGGTCGCCCGACCGGTCGCCCCGCCCGGGCAGCCGCCGCGCGACCTCAACTCCCACGTGCCGGCGGTGTACACGTACTGGGGCCAGTTCATCGACCACGACATCACGCTCAACACGAACGGCCCGGACACGACGGCCGGCCGGGACGGCGACCAGGCGCTCGGCGACGTCGACGCCGTGCCGTTCCAGGTCTTCGCGCCGCGCGTCGTCGTGCGCTCGCTCCACAACGGGCGGCACCCCGCGCTCAACCTCGACTCGCTCTACGGGAGCGGGCCCGTGTTCGCGGGGGAGCGCGGCTACCGGACCACCCGCAGCGAGGCGTCCTACGTCCCGGGGTCCGCCAAGCTCCGGCTCGGGCGCATCTCGACCGAGCCGCTCGTGATCCCGGGCGGGCCGTCGTTCTCGCTCGTCGAGCCCGGCGGCGACGCCCAGCGCGACCTGCCGCGCGACGAGCAGGGCGCACCGCTCGTCCCGGACGGGCGCAACGACGAGAACCTCGTCGTCGCCCAGTTCCACCTCGCGATGATCCGCTTCCACAACGCCGTCGTGGACTGGGTGGACGACGTCGAGCCGTGGACGCGGCTCACGGGCGGGGAACGCGGTGTCTTCGAGCGCGCGAGCCAGCTCGTGCGCTGGCACTACCAGTGGCTCGTGGTCAACGACTACCTGCGCACCCTCACCAAGCCGGGGGTGCTCGACGCGACGCTCCTGCGCGACACGTCGTTCTTCCGCCCCCGGTACCCGATCTCGATGCCCCTCGAGTTCGCCGTCGCGGCGTTCCGGTTCGGGCACTCGATGATCCGGGACTCGTACGACTACAACGTCAACTTCACCGGGCCGCCGCCCCGGAACGCGAGCCTGGTCCAGCTCTTCCAGTTCACGGGGAGCGGCGGCAGCCTGCGCCCCGGGCCGGCGGGCGACCCCGCGCTGCCGTCCAACTGGCCGATCGAGTGGGCCCGCTTCGTGGACAAGGGCGACCCCTCGCCCTTCCGGGCCGCGGAGAAGATCGACACGTTCCTCGCACCGAGCCTCGGCGACCTGGTCAAGGAGGGGAACCTGCCGCCCGAGCCGCCCGCGCACACGCCGGCCCAGCTCGTGGCGAGCGCGCTCCAGAAGCAGCTCGCGCAGCGCAACCTGCTGCGCGGCTACATGCTCGCGCTGCCCACGGGCGAGGCCGTCGCCACGGCGCTCGGCGTCACCCCGCTCACCCCGGCCCAGCTCGAGGACCGGGCCGGCGACGACGTGAAGCAGGCGCTCGCGGCCCTGCGGGACGGCGACCACGGCGGCACCCCGCTGTGGTACTACGTCCTCAAGGAGGCCGAGCTCCAGGGCAACGGGAGCTTCCTCGGCGAGGTCGGCAGCCGCGTGCTCGCGGAGACGTTCGTGTACCTGCTGCGCCAGGACGACACGTCCTACGTCCGGGCGAGCAACCACTGGACGCCGGCGCAGGGCGTGCACTTCGAGGACGGGTCCCTCGTCCTCACCCTGCCGGACCTGCTCCGGTTCGCGGGCGTGCTGCCCGACGCGGCGGGACGGTTCCGCGGCGACGGGACGGCCGGGCACGACGGGGCCTGAGCCCGGAGGACGGTGCGGCCGCGCCGTCGGCGGAGGTGCGCTCGGACGACGACCGCACCGTCGCCGGCGGTGCGGCCGCGCGCTGGTACGATGGATGCGCCGTCTGACCGGCCGCGGATCCAGAGAGCCCGGGAGAACCGTCCCCGGCGCACCGCGCAACGAACCCGAAGGAGAACCGTGCCGCTCGACACTGCCACGAAGCAGCGCATCATGACCGAGTACGCGACGAGCGAGGGCGACACCGGTTCGCCCGAGGTCCAGGTCGCGCTCCTCACGCAGCGCATCAAGGACCTCACCGAGCACCTCAAGGAGCACAAGCACGACCACCACAGCCGTCGTGGTCTGCTCCTCCTCGTCGGCCAGCGCCGTCGCCTGCTCGGCTACCTGCAGAAGGTCGACATCAACCGCTACCGCAGCCTCATCGAGCGCCTCGGTCTGCGTCGCTGACACGACACCGCCAGCCCGGTCCCTGCGGGGACCGGGCTGGTCTGGTGTGATGTACCTGTCACACCACGGCTGATCACCACCAGCCGACACCACCCACACCGCGCCGCCGGCCTCTCGTTCGGTCCTCGGTAGTGGCTCACGGACCCCCACGGCCCCGTCTCGGACGGAGCCGGTACGGGAACCGCCGTGGACCTCGATCGAAGACCGCCGAGCGTCGAGTGCGACCGGAGCCCCCGCGCCACGCGCGCCGGGGCGCGGACCGGAACCCTCGACAGGGGCTACCCGGGCGGCGCTTCGAGAAAGGGAGGGCACCCGTGGAGGGTCCCGAGATCCAGTTCGCCGAGGCCACGATCGACAACGGTCGCTTCGGCACCCGCACCGTCCGGTTCGAGACCGGGCGCCTCGCGCGTCAGGCCGCCGGCTCCGTCGCCGCGTACCTCGACGACGAGACCATGCTCCTGTCGGCCACGACGGCCGGCAAGCACCCCAAGGACCAGTTCGACTTCTTCCCGCTGACGGTGGACGTCGAGGAGCGCATGTACGCCGCGGGCCGCATCCCCGGCTCGTTCTTCCGCCGCGAGGGCCGCCCCTCGACGGACGCGATCCTCGCGTGCCGCCTCATCGACCGCCCGCTGCGCCCGCTGTTCGTCAAGGGCCTGCGCAACGAGGTCCAGGTCGTCATCACAGTCCTCGCGCTCCACCCGGACGACGCGTACGACACGCTCGCGATCAACGCGGCCTCGGCGTCGACGCAGATCTCCGGCCTGCCGTTCTCCGGCCCGGTCGGCGCGGTCCGCATCGCGCTCGTCGACGGCCAGTGGGTCGCGTTCCCCAAGTACTCCGACAAGGAGCGCGCGGTCTTCGACATGGTCGTGGCCGGCCGTGTCGTCGGCGACGACGTCGCGATCGCGATGATCGAGGCCGAGGCCACCGACGGTGCCTGGGGCCTCGTCAAGGACGAGGGCGTCGGCGCGCCGACCGAGGAGGTCGTCGCCGAGGGCATCGAGGCGGCCAAGCCGTTCATCAAGGCGCTGTGCGACGCGCAGTCGGCGCTCGCCGCCCAGGCCGCGAAGCCGGTCAAGGAGTACCCGGTCTTCCTCGACTACCAGGACGACGCGTTCGCCGCGGTCGAGGCCGAGGTCTCCACCGACCTGCGTGCTGCGCTCGCCATCGCGGACAAGCAGGACCGCGAGAACCGTCTCGACGAGATCAAGAACGAGATGGTCGGCAAGCTCCAGGCCGGGTTCGACGGCCGCGAGAAGGAGCTGTCCGCCGCGTACCGGTCGCTCCAGAAGAAGCTCGTGCGCCAGCGCGTGCTCACCGAGGGCGTGCGCATCGACGGCCGTGGGCTCGCGGACATCCGCACGCTGTCGGCCGAGGTCGAGGTGCTCCCGCGCGTGCACGGCTCCGCGCTCTTCGAGCGTGGCGAGACCCAGATCATGGGCGTCACCACGCTGAACATGCTCCGCATGGAGCAGCAGATCGACTCGCTCGGTCCGGAGACGCGCAAGCGCTACATGCACAACTACAACTTCCCGCCCTACTCGACCGGCGAGACCGGCCGCGTGGGCAGCCCCAAGCGTCGCGAGATCGGCCACGGCGCGCTCGCCGAGCGTGCCCTCGTGCCGGTGCTCCCGAGCCGCGAGGAGTTCCCGTACGCGATCCGTCAGGTGTCCGAGGCCCTCGGCTCCAACGGCTCGACGTCCATGGGCTCCGTGTGCGCCTCGACGCTCTCGCTCCTCAACGCGGGCGTGCCGCTGCGCGCCCCCGTCGCGGGCATCGCGATGGGCCTCATCTCCGACACGGTGGACGGTGAGACCCGCTACGCGGCGCTCACCGACATCCTCGGTGCCGAGGACGCGTTCGGCGACATGGACTTCAAGGTCGCCGGCACGCGCGAGTTCGTCACGGCCATCCAGCTCGACACCAAGCTCGACGGCATCCCCGCCTCGGTGCTCGCCGGTGCGCTGACCCAGGCGCGCGACGCGCGCCTGACGATCCTCGACGTCCTCGCCGAGGCCATCGACGTGCCCGACGAGATGTCCCCGAACGCCCCGCGCGTCATCTCCGTGAAGGTGCCGGTCGACAAGATCGGCGAGGTCATCGGCCCCAAGGGCAAGATGATCAACCAGATCCAGGAGGAGACGGGCGCGGACATCTCCATCGAGGACGACGGCACCGTGTACATCGGTGCCACCGACGGCCCGTCGGCCGAGGCCGCCCGCGCGGCGATCAACGCGATCGCCAACCCGCACGTCCCGGAGATCGGCGAGCGCTTCGTCGGCACGGTCGTCAAGACGACGTCGTTCGGCGCGTTCATCTCGCTCTCCCCGGGCAAGGACGGTCTGCTGCACATCAGCCAGATCCGCAAGCTCGTGGGCGGCAAGCGCGTCGAGAACGTCGAGGACGTGCTGTCCATCGGCCAGAAGGTCCAGGTCGAGATCGGCGAGATCGACCCGCGCGGCAAGCTCTCGCTGCACGCCGTGGTCGAGGAGGAGGCTCCGGCCGACGCTCCCGCGACCGAGGGCGCGGACGCCTGACGTGCCCTGGGACCTCCCGCTCGTCCCGGCGGGTGACGCCGGGGCCGAGCTGACCGCCGGGCAGGACGGCGCGACGATCCGTCGCTCCGTCCTGCCCGGCGGGGTCCGCGTGCTCACCGAGTCCATGCCGGGCCTGCGCTCGGCGACGATGGGCGCGTGGGTCGGCGTCGGCTCGCGCGACGAGACCGACGGCCACTTCGGCTCGACGCACTTCCTCGAGCACCTGCTGTTCAAGGGCACCGCGCGCCGCTCGGCGATGGACATCGCCGAGGCGTTCGACGCCGTCGGCGGCGAGGCCAACGCCGCGACCGGCAAGGAGCACACGTGCTACTACGCGCGCGTGCTCGACGCCGACCTGCCCATGGCGGTCGACGTCATCGCCGACATGGTGACGTCCGCGCGCCTGGACCCCGACGAGCTCGAGACCGAGCGCGGCGTGATCCTCGAAGAGCTCGCGATGAACGACGACGACCCCTCGGACGTCGTGCACGAGGAGTTCGCGGCGGCCGTGCTCGGCGGGCACGCGCTCGGCCGCCCGATCGGCGGCACCCCGGACACGATCAACGCGGTCCCGCGCGACGCCGTCTGGGAGCACTACCGCTGGCACTACCGCCCGGAGACGCTCGTCGTCGCGGCGGCGGGCGGCGTCGACCACGACACGCTGGTCGCCCAGGTGGGCCAGGCGCTGCTCGACGGCGGCTGGTCGCTCGACGCGGGCAGCGCACCGCGCGCGCGGCGCGACCCCGCCGACCCCGCCCTCGCGGGCGTCGGGACGGCGGGCGTCGAGCTGTCGGTGCACCGGGCCGTGGAGCAGGCGAACGTCGTCATCGGCGGCACGGGCCTGTCCGCGACCGACGACCGCCGCTTCACGCTCTCCGTGCTCAGCGCGGTGCTGGGCGGCGGCATGAGCTCGCGCCTGTTCCAGGAGATCCGCGAGAAGCGCGGCCTCGCGTACTCGACGTACTCGTTCGCGTCCGGCCACGGCGGCATCGGCACCTTCGGCCTCTACGCCGGCTGCGCGCCGTCGAAGGTCGACGAGGTCACGGCCCTGCTCCACTCCGAGCTCGACCGGCTCGCGGACGACGGCATCACCGGCGCGGAGCTCGACCGCAGCATCGGCCAGCTCTCCGGCGGCATGGTGCTCGGGCTCGAGGACTCCGGCTCGCGCATGAGCCGGCTCGGCAAGGCCGAGCTCGTCTACGGCGAGCTCCTGAGCGTCGAGGAGTCGCTCGACGCGGTCCGCTCGGTCACGGCCGACGACGTGCAGAAGCTGGCCGGCGAGCTCGCCTCGCGACCGCGGTCCGTCGTGCGCGTCGGGCCGTTCGGCGGCTGATCCCCGCCCGCCAGGGCGTCTCGCGGCGGCCGTCCTCCTTCGCGGAGGGCGGCCGCCGTCGTGCTGTGGGCAGACCCACTGCCCGGGGAGGCGGACGCGGCACCGGTCCGCCCGCGCACCGGCGATAGGGTGACGGGCGTGAGCGACCAGAGCATCCCCGCGCCCGATTCCGCCCCGACCGCCCCCGGCAAGGAGCCGGGGCGCCCGCTGCGGGTCGCCGTCCTGGGCGCCGCCGGGCGCATGGGCGCGACGGTCTGCGCCGCCGTCGAGGGCGCGGCGGACCTCGAGCTCGTCGCGCGCCTCGACGCGGGCGACGAGGTCGCGGCCGCGACGCTCGGCGGTGCGGACGTCGCCGTCGACTTCACCGTCCCGTCCGCGACCGAGGCGAACGTCCACGCGCTGATCGACGCGGGCGTGCACGCCGTCGTCGGGACCACGGGCTGGACGGAGGAGAGCCGCGGACGCGTCGTCGCGCACCTCGGTCGTGCCGCCGCAGCCGGCGCACCAGGTCTCGGCGTGCTCATCGCGCCCAACTTCGGTCTGTCCGCCGTGCTCGCGATGACGTTCGCCGCCAAGGCCGCCCGCTACTTCGAGTCGGCCGAGGTGATCGAGCTGCACCACCCGGACAAGGTCGACGCGCCGTCCGGCACCGCGCGGCACACCGCCGCGGCGATCGCCGCGGCGCGCGCCGACGCGGGCGTCGCGCCGAGCCCCGACGCGACGGAGACGGGCTGGGAGGCGCGCGGCGCCGACGTCGACGGCGTGCGCGTGCACGCGGTGCGCCTGCGCGGCCTCGTCGCGCACGAGGAGATCCTGTTCGGCAACGCGGGCGAGCAGCTGGTCATCCGGCAGGACTCGTTCGACCGCGTCTCCTTCATGCCGGGCGTCCTGCTCGGCGTCCGCGAGGTCGTCGGCCGACCGGGCCTGACCGTCGGGCTCGAGAACGTGCTGGACCTGGCGTGAGCGCGCCCGGCGGTCCGGTCGGTCCTGGCGCCGACGGCGGCAGCGACGACGGCCGTCCGGGGGGGACGACCGGGCGGTCGCGCGCCGCCCGGCCCTGGAAGGCGATCGTCGGCGCGGTGCTCGTGACGATCCTGCTCGCGCTCTACGTGTGGCAGGTCGCCGGCCGCGCCGCCGCGCTCGTCGGCACGGGCGAGCCCGTGGCGATGGTGATCGGCGCGGGAGTGCTCGTCCTGCCTCTGCTCGTGGTGGGGCTGGTCGGGCGCGAGTTCGCGCTCGCCGGCACCGTGCAGCGCATGGCCGACGACCTCGCCGCCCAGGGCCGGCTGCCGGTCGACGACCTGCCGCGCTCGCCCGGCGGGCGCATCGACCGGGAGGCCGCCGACGCGGCGTTCGGCCCCTACCGCGACGCGGTCGACGCCGACCCGCAGAGCTGGGAGGCCTGGTACCACCTCGCGTTCGCCTACGACGCGGCGCGCGACCGGCGGCGTGCGCGCGAGGCGCTGCGCAAGGCCGCGGCGCTCTACCGCTCGCGCCGCCGCGCCTGACCGCGCCCGGGCACGAGGGTCACAGGCTGGTCCAGCAGTAGAGCCGGTGACCGGCGTCGTCGGCACGGGCGCACAACGCGGAGAGCCGGTGCAGCGCGTCCGCGAGGTCCGCGGGGTCGGACCCCTCAAGCTCCTCGGTCGCGGCCCACCGCACGGCGACCTCGTCGAGTGCCGCAGGCGTCGCACCGGCGAGGGCGCCCACGAGGGTGTCGGTCACCGAGACCACCCACGGCCCCTCGTCCCCGGCGGTCGCGACGAGCGACCCGTGACGGGCGTCGGCGGTCACCTCGGCGTACGGCCGGTCCGTGAGCAGGCTGGTCAGCGTGCCGGCCACGACGAACGGGTCGATGCCCTTGAGCTCCACCGTCGCGAACGCGGGCTGGGAGGTCAGCGGGTCCGGAGAGTCGGGGCCCAGAGCCGCGGCGGTCGCGGCCCGGGTGTCGTCGGGAGCGGCGAAGTAGTCGGTGAGGATGCCCATGGCGGTCGATCCTCGCAGGTCAGTTGCGCGGACGGGTCACGGCGGTGTCACGGGTGCGTGACGAACAGGGACCCGAGCCTCAGATCTCGGCGGTCCAGCGCCGCTCGACGACGTCGCGCACCCCGGTCGCGAGCGTGCGGGTCCGCCCGTCGGGCCCGAGGCCGGCCCCGGCGAGGAACGCCTCGCGCGCGGTGTCGCCGTCGAGCACCCAGGTGACGACCTCCTCCGCGCCGTCGCGGCGCAGCCGGTCGACCGCGGCCGCGAGCAGGCGCGACCCGTGCCCGCCGCGCTGGTGCCGCGGCTCCACCTCGAGCGCGAGGACCTGTCCGGGCGCCACGGCGGCGAACCCGACCACGTCCGCGCCCGCGCACGCGACGAGCACGCCGAAGCCCGGACCCGGGGGCGAGGAGATGGCGGCGGCCCACTGCTCGCGCATCCGCACGTTGTCGAGCGCGTCGAGCACGTCCTCGCCGAGGACCTCCTCGTGCGACGAGCGCCACGCGCCCACCTGGATCGCGGTCATCGCGACGTCGTCGCCGGGCACGGCGGGGCGGACGGAGACGTCGGCGGTCTCGCGGAAGAGGCTCACGGGCTCACCCTACGAGACCTCGGGGGCACTTCCGGCCGGAGTCATCCCCAGCCGAGGGCACGCAGACCCGCGGCCGTGGCGGCGGCGAGCACCACGACGACGATGAAGGGCGCGCGCAGCGCGAGCGCGACCGCCGCCACGCCGAGCGCGGGCAGGCGCGCGTCCACGACCAGGGCCTGCCCGTCGCCGACGGTCTGCACCGCGACGAGCGCGGCGAGGAGCGCGGCGGTCACGAGCGCCGCCGTGCGCGCGACACGCTCGTCGGCGAGCCAGTGCTCGGGCACGAGGTGCCCGGCGAGCTTGAGCGCGAAGCACACGGCGGACGCGGCCAGCACGACGACCCACACGGTCGCTGACGTCATGAGGTCTCCTTCTGCGGCGGTCCGTCCGTGGACGACGAGGGCGACCCGCCCGCGGCGGCGCGCCGACGTCGCACGTCGACCTGCCCGATGACGATCGCGACCGCGGCGGCGGCCAGCACCGGTACACCGCCCGGCGCGACCGGGATCAGCAGGACCGCGACGAGGACGGCCGCCGCCGCGGCGAGCTGCATCGCCCGCGCGGCGAGCCGGGGCCACAGGAGGGCGAGGAACGCGGCCGCCGCGGCGGCGTCGAGCCCCCACGCGCGCGGGTCGCCGAGCGCGTCGCCGGCGAGCGCCCCGACGAGCGTCATGGCGTTCCACAGCACGAAGATGCCGACGCCCGTCCACCAGAACCCGGCCCGGACGGCGCGGCGCGAGCGCTGGGCGGTCGCGACCGCCGTCGACTCGTCGATCGTGAACTGCGCCGCGACGACCTTGTGCCACGACCGCAGCGCGAGCAGCGGGCCGAGCTGCGCCCCGTACAGGGCGTTGCGGACCCCGAGGAAGCCTGCGGTCGCGATCGCCGCGGTCGGCGCGCCGCCGGCGCCGACCACCCCGATGAGCGCGAACTGCGACCCGCCCGAGAACATGAGCAGGCTCAGCGCCATGGTCTGCGCGACGTCCAGCCCCGCGACCACCGACAGCGCCCCGAACGAGATCCCGTACAGCCCCGTCGCGACGGACACCGACACGGCCTGGCGCACCGCGGCACGGACCTCGTCCTCGACCGCATGCTCGACGGCGTCGGTCACCTCGGCGTCGAGCGACGCCGGGGCGTCGGTCTCGGCGCCGGGGCGCGGGACGTCGTCGGGCCGGCTCATACGTGCGGGTCGGCCGGGCCCTCGCCCGCCGCGGCCGCGTTGGCCGCACGCTGGTGCGCGGTGAGGGACATGCGGTCGATCGCCGCGAGCGCGAGGGCCGAGACGACGAACGCCAGGTGGATGATCACCTGCCACATCATGACGTCGCCCGTGATCCGGCCGGTGGACGACTCGATGAAGGTGCGCAGCAGGTGGATCGACGAGATCCCGATGATCGACATCGCGAGCTTGGTCTTGAGCACGTTCGCGTTGACGTGGCTCAGCCACTCGGGCTGGTCGGGGTGACCGTCGAGCCGGATGCGCGACACGAACGTCTCGTAGCCGCCGACGATGACCATGATGAGCAGGTTGGAGATCATGACGACGTCGACGAGGCCGAGGACGGCGAGCATGATCTCCTCGGCGCCGAACGCGTGCGACACCATCTCGTGCGTGGCGGGGTCCTCGACCGTGTGCTCGCCGGTGAACCCGCCGACGATGAGGTGCCACAGCTCCTTGAGGAACTGCCAGACGTAGACGACCTGGGCCACGATGAGGCCGAAGTAGAGCGGTGCCTGGAGCCAGCGGGACGCGAAGATCATGTATCCGACGGTCGTGACGCGGGCGCTGGGCGAGGGGGCGTTCGGGCTGATGGTCGACGCGGGCGACGAGGGCACGGGCGTGGGCTCTCCGGGAGTCGGTGGCAGGGGAGCGTCAGGCTACCAACGCCGGGTGACGGCCCGACGACGCCGGCCACGCCCGCAGCAACGCGGACGACGGGCGTCAGAGCGCGACGTAGACCGTCTCGAGGTACTCCTCGAGTCCCGCCTCGCCGCCCTCGCGGCCGAGGCCGGACTGCTTGAGCCCGCCGAACGGCGCGCTCGCGTCGGACACCATGCCGCGGTTGATGCCGATCATCCCGGCCTCCACCTCCTCGGACACGCGCACGGCGCGGTCGAGCGAGGACGTGTACGCGTAGGCGGCCAGCCCGTACTCGGTGGCGTTCGCGAGCGCGAGGCCCTCGTCGTCGTCGCCGAACGCGACCACGGGCGCCACGGGACCGAAGATCTCCTCGGTGACGACGCGCGCGTCGGGGTCGACGCCGGAGAGCACGGTCGGCGCGTAGAAGTACCCCGTGGTCCGCGGCCGGTCGGCGCCGGTGAGCACCTGGGCGCCGCCGTCGGACGCGGCGTCGACGAGCTCGGCGACCTTGTCGACGGCCTTCGCCTCGATGAGGGGGCCGACCTGGGTCCCGTCCTGCGCGCCCGGGCCGACGCGCAGGCCCTCGAACGCGGCGGCGAGGCGCTGGGCGAACTCGCGCGCGACGGCGTCGTGCACGAGGAAGCGGTTGGCCGCGACGCACGACTGGCCCGCGTTGCGCAGCTTCGCGACGAGCGCCCCCTCGACGGCGGCGTCCAGGTCGGCGTCCGCGAAGACGAGGAACGGCGCGTTGCCGCCGAGCTCCATCGACGTGCGCAGCACCTGGGACGCCGCCTTCTCGAGCAGCGTGCGCCCGACGGCCGTGGAACCCGTGAACGACAGCTTGCGCAGGCGCTCGTCGGCGAGCAGCGGTTCGGTCACGTCCGCGGCACGCGACGACGGGACGACGTTGACGACGCCGGTCGGCAGCCCGCGGTCGGCGAGCTCGGACCGGATGACCTCGGCCACGAGCGCCGTCGTGAGCGGCGTGAGCCGTGCCGGCTTGATCACGACCGTGCAGCCGGCCGCGAGCGCCGGGCCGATCTTGCGCGTCGCCATCGCGATGGGGAAGTTCCACGGCGTGACGAGCAGGGCCGGGCCCACGGGCCGGCGGAAGACGAGCTGCCGGTTGCCGCCGGCCGGAGCCGTGCGCGCGAGGCCCTCGGCCCGCACCGCCTGCTCGGCGTACCAGCGCAGGAAGTCGGCGCCGTAGAGCACCTCCGCGCGCGCCTCGGCGAGCGGCTTGCCGCACTCGGCGGTGATGAGCGCGGCGACGTCATCGGCCCGCGCGACGACCCGGTCGTAGACGGCGCGCAGCACCTCGCCGCGCTCCCGCGGGGGCGTCGCGCGCCACGCGGGTGCCGCCCGGTGCGCGGCGTCGAGGGCGCGCAGGGCGTCGGCCGGGCTCGCGTCGGCGACGTCGAAGAGGGACTCCTCCGTCGCCGGGTCCTCGACCTCGAACGTCCGGCCGCCCTCCGCCGGTCCCCAGTGGCCGTCGACGAGCAGCCCCGTGGGCACGTGCGCGACGAGCGCGGGGGAGAGGTTCGACGTGGAGGCGGGACGGGACATGCTCCGAGTATCGCCCTCGGGGTCGCGGGGACGCACCCGGGCGGTGGTCGAGGGCCGGGCACCGGCCTGGACGGGCGCGGTGCGGGGACCCGCCGCACGGTAGTTTGTGCACATGGTCCTTCCCGCCACCCCCGCGCGCCCGTTCGGTGCCGTCCTCACGGCCATGGTCACCCCGATGACGCCCGACGGCGCCGTCGACCTCGCGGCGGCGGCCCGGCTCGCGAAGCGCCTGGTGGACGACGGGAACGACGGCCTCGTGCTGAGCGGCACGACGGGCGAGTCGCCCACGACGCACGCGCCGGAGAAGCAGGACCTCGTGCGGGTCGTCGTCGACGCGGTCGGCGACCGCGCGGCGGTCGTCGCCGGTGCCGGGTCCAACGACACCGACCACGCCCTGCGCATGGCGGAGCAGGCGGCCGAGGCCGGGGCCGACGGGCTCCTCGTCGTCTCGCCCTACTACTCGCGCCCCAGCCAGGAGGGCGTGTACCGGCACGTGACGGCGATCGCCGACGCGACCGACCTGCCCGTCATGCTCTACGACGTCCCCGGGCGCACGGGCGTGCGGATCGCGCCCGCGACCTACGCGCGGCTCGCGGCGCACGACCGGGTCGTCGCGAGCAAGGACGCGACGGGCGACGTGTACGCCGCCGCCAAGCTCGCCGCCGCGACCGGGCTCGCGTTCTACAGCGGCGACGACGGCCTGCTGCTGCCGTTCCTCGCGCACGGCGCGGCCGGCATCGTCTCCGTCTCCGGGCACGCGGTGGCCGGGCCGTTCGCCGAGGTCGTGCGCCGCTTCGACGCGGGCGACCACGCGGGCGCGCTCGAGGTCTTCCTCACCACGACGCCCGTCATCGACGCGCTCAACGGCGCGGGCTTCCAGGCCGTGATGGCCAAGGCCGCCGTCGAGCTGCTCGGCCTCACCGACAACCGCTTCCTGCGCCTGCCGAACGTCGCGGCGACCGAGGACGACGTCGCGCTGGTCCGCGACGCCCTCGCCGCCGCAGGCGTGCTCGTCGGCGCGAGCGCCGCGGCGGCCACCGCCGCACCCACGAACTAGCGAGGGCAGGAGCCCTCGAAACCCCCGGCTCAGCCACGACAGGAGGCCCCGTGAGCCATCCCCACCCCGAACTCTCCCTGCCTCCCGAGCTCCCCACCGGAGGGCTGCGCATCGTCGCCCTCGGCGGGCTCGGGGAGGTCGGCCGCAACATGGCCGTCCTCGAGTACGACGGGCGCCTGCTCGTCATCGACTGCGGCGTCCTCTTCCCCGAGGACAACCAGCCCGGCGTCGACCTCATCCTCCCGGACTTCGACTACATCGCGGACCGGCTGGACGACATCGAGGCGATCGTCCTCACACACGGCCACGAGGACCACATCGGCGCCGTCCCGTACCTGCTGCGCCTGCGCCGCGACATCCCGCTCGTCGGGTCGCAGCTCACGCTCGCGTTCGTCGAGGCCAAGCTCAAGGAGCACCGCATCTCGCCCGTGACCCTCGCGGTCAAGGAGGGGCAGGTCGAGCAGCTCGGCGTGTTCCGCTGCGAGTTCGTCGCCGTCAACCACTCGATCCCCGACGCGCTCGCGGTCGCCGTGACGACCGGTGCCGGGACCGTGCTGCACACGGGCGACTTCAAGATGGACCAGCTCCCGCTCGACGGGCGCATCACCGACCTGCGCGCGTTCGCGCGCCTCGGCGAGCAGGGCGTCGACCTGTTCATGGTCGACTCGACCAACGCCGAGGTCCCGGGGTTCGTCACGCCCGAGGTCGAGATCGGCCCGGTGCTCGACAACGTGTTCGCCGCGTCGGAGAAGCGCATCATCGTCGCGTCGTTCTCCTCGCACGTGCACCGCGTGCAGCAGGTCCTCAACGCCGCGCACCACCACGGGCGCCGCGTCGCGCTCGTCGGGCGGTCCATGGTCCGCAACATGACGATCGCGGCCGAGCTCGGGTACCTGCACGTGCCCGAGGGCGTGCTCATCGACCTCAAGAAGGTCGACTCGCTGCGCGACGACGAGATCGTGCTCATGTGCACGGGTTCCCAGGGCGAGCCCATGGCGGCGCTGTCGCGCATGGCCAACGGGGACCACAAGGTCCAGGTCGGCCACGGCGACACGGTGATCCTCGCGTCGTCGCTCATCCCGGGCAACGAGAACGCCGTCTTCCGCATCATCAACGGGCTCACGCGCCTCGGCGCGAGGGTCGTGCACGGCGGCAACGCCAAGGTGCACGTGTCCGGGCACGCAAGCGCGGGCGAGCTCCTCTACTGCTACAACGTGCTCAAGCCCAAGAACGTCATGCCGGTGCACGGCGAGGTCCGCCACCTCGTGGCGAACGGGGCGCTCGCGGTCCGCACGGGCGTGCCGGCCGACCGGGTCGTGCTCGCCGAGGACGGCGTCGTCGTCGACCTCGTCGACGGCAAGGCGTCGGTCGTCGGCGCGGTCCCGTGCGGGTACGTGTACGTCGACGGGTCGAGCGTCGGCGAGATCACCGACGCCGAGCTCAAGGACCGGCGCATCCTCGGCGAGGAGGGCTTCGTGTCCGTCTTCGCCGTCGTGGACTCCGCGACCGGCAAGGTGCTCGCCGGGCCGCAGATCCTCGCGCGCGGGTTCGCCGAGGACGACAAGGTGTTCCAGGACATCCAGCCGGAGGTCGTCAAGGCGCTCGAGGACGCGATCGCGGGCGGAGCGACCGACACGCACCAGCTCCAGCAGGTCATGCGCCGCGTCATCGGGCGGTGGGTCTCCAACCGCCTCCGGCGCCGCCCGATGATCGTCCCAGTGGTCGTCGAGGCCTGACCGGCGCGCCGGACGCGCCGGAGGTCCCCTCAGGGGCTCGGTCGGCGCGAGAAGCGAGACGTGGCCCCTGCCGCCGTTCTGGTGGGGGCCACTTCTCGTGTCTCGGGAAGAGCCCGCGCGACCGGACGGGGGCCGTCACCTCCCGGTGCGCCGGACCAGACCGGGGCCGACGGCGGCGAGCGTCGCGCCAAAGCGCGCGGCGCGCTCCGCGTCGTCGCCGGGGACGAGGCCGGCGAGCTCGAGCGAGACCAGCCCGTGCACGAGGCCCCACAGCCCGAGGGCGACGTCGTCGGCGGTCGTCGCGTCCGGCACGAGCCGTGCGACCGCGTCGCGCAGCACGAGGAACGTCGCCTCCTCGACGGCACGCGGGCGGTCCGCGGCGGGCCGGACCCCGCGCGCGAACATCACGGCGTAGAAGTGCGGGTCCGCGAGGGCGAACCCCCGGTAGGCGTCGCCGAGCGCGGCGAGGTCGGCACCCGGGTCGTCGGTCCGCTCGACGGCCGCCAGGCGGGCCGCGAACCGCCGGAAGCCCTCCGCCGACACGGCCGCCACGAGCTCGTCGCGGCTGCCGAAGAGCGCGTACACGGCCGACGGGCTCGTCCCCGCGGCCGTCGCCACCGAGCGGACCGTCACGGCACCCTCGCCGTGCTCGGAGATGGCTCGCGACGCCACGTCGAGGAGGCGGTCGCGCAGGGCGTCGTCGTGCAGTCGAGGTCGTGCCACGCGACGAGTCTAGAGGGCTTGACACGGGTTTGCGAACGCTGTTCTATAACAGCGTTCGGAAACTCGCGGCGTGCCGCGCGCCGAGTGTCCCGCCACCTCAGGAGGTCCCGTGCTCGAGCTCACCGACGCCGCCCGCATCACCGCGGGCGTCGTCCTCCTCACGGTCGTCGGCATCGAGTCAGGCGGCGCGTTCCTCGTCAAGGTCGTCACGCGCCGCGTGCCGGCGACCGGCTTCCAGACCTCCTTCTTCCGCGCCGGACACGCGCACGCGGGCGTGCTCGTGATCCTGGGGCTCGTGTGCCTGCTGCTCACGGAGGCCACCTCGCTCGAGGGCTTCTGGCGGTGGCTCGCCGCCACCGGGGTGCTCGTCGCCGCCATCCTCCTGCCCGCCGGGTTCTTCCTCTCCGCCGTGGGCTCGGGGCGCGAGGCGCCGAACCGGGCGGTCGTGCTGCTCCCTGCGGGCGGCGTGGTCCTCGCCGCGGGCGTCGTGACGCTCGCGATCGGGCTCTTCCTCGCCTGACGATGGTGGGGCTCAGGCCCAGGCCCGGTCCCGGGCCCGGCCGGCGTCGCGGGAGGTCCGCCGCGGCGTCGTGGGTGGTCAGCGCTACGTTTCCCGTATGACGAACGCCGAGGACTTCGCCCCGCTCGCCCCTGTCCACCTCGTGACCCAGGCGCAGGGGTGGAGCATCATCTACTCGCCCGGCGGCCCGGAGTGGCACCAGCACAAGGGCGCCCTCGAGCGGCACGGCATCGAGGGCTCCGGGTACGACTTCTCCGGCGCGCTGCGGGCCACGCTGACCGACCACGAGCCCAGCGTCCTGGACGCCGTCGGGTTCGATCCCGAGGGCGGCATGGTGAGCGTCTACGGGTCGGACCTCGGCGCCCTGCACGCCGCGGCACGGCACCTGCACCGCCTGGTCACCGACGAGCACGAGCTCGACGCGGCGCTCGCCCGGTCCGTGGAGCTCGGGCTCGACGACTGAGCCCCGGCGACCTGCGTCGGCAGCGCTCCGGCTCGCCTCTGCACCGCCCGTGGGAGGGTGGTGCGGCTTCAGTGCGAGCGCAGCGCCTCGACCTGCGCGTCGTGCCACTCGGCGACGTAGCCCGTGAGCCGACGGTCGTCGGGCAGGGTGCCGCCGCGCAGAGCGGCGTCCAGGGCGTCGAGGTAGGCGCGGTCGGCCGCGAAACGCGCGGCGACCGCCGCGCGTCCGAGGGCGGGGCTCCCGTGACCCGGGACGAGCGCGTCCACGTCACGAGCGGCGAGCTCGAGCGCGTCGAGCGCACCTCGGTAGACCGCGACGGGGTCGCGGGCGTCGGTGTCGACGAGCGGCACCTCGACGTCGGAGAGCATGTCGCCCGCCACGAGCACGCACCCGTCCGGCGTGCGCACCACGAGCGCGGCGTGGCCCGGCGCGTGGGCGTCGTGCTCGACGACGGTCACCGTCCTCGGGCCGGTCGGTGCGGCGTCGGGCCAGGGGAGCCGGCGTGCGCCGCGGGAGAGCGAGGTCAGCGCGCCCACGAGCGCGGGGTCGTGGCCGGGGGCGGCGGCCTCGGTCGACGCGAGCACCGCGGCCCGCCGCCGCTGCGTCGCGTCGGCGGTGCGGGCCGTCGCCCAGCGGGGTGCGTCGCCGAGCCCCGGCGACCACAGCACGTGGTCCCAGTGCGGGTGCGTCGCGAACCCGGCGGTCACCCGCCAGCCGCGCGCCCGGACCGCGGCGGCGAGCCCCTCGACCTCGGCGACCGTCACCGCCGGGTCCACGACGAGCGCCTCGCCGTCCGGCGTGGTGACGACGGTCGACGTGGTCGTCCAGATCTCCGCGGTCGCGACCCAGACCCCCGGGACCGTCTCGACGAGGTCACGCGCTCGGGGCGCGTCCGCCGACCTGACCCTGGCGGCGGTGGCCCGGTCGGTCGGTGGTTCGCTCGGTCCGCCGCCCGGTGCGTCGCTCGGGACGTCGCTCCGCTCGGCGTGCGTGGGCTCGTGCACGGTTCCTCCGGTCCTGGTCGCTCACGGGTCGTCGGTCACGGGCGTCGCTCGCGGGGTCGCCGGCCGCCCGGCTGCACTCCGGCGGGGACACGCGCCGCCGGGTCCGCGTCCGTGTCGTCCCCCGCAGGTAGGTTAGGACCACTATGGCGACCCGCACGTCCCCGCAGGCACGTCGGACCGCGAGCAACCGCACACCAGCGCCCCGCACCTCGGCGCGCGGCGGTTCGTCCTCGGCCCGCGGCACGTCGCGCGCCGGCACCGGTCGGGGGCGGTCCACCTCCTCCGGCACGCGCCGGCCCGCCCGGCGCCCGGCATCGGGGCCGCCGTGGCCCGTCCGCGCGGTGCGGGCGGTCTGGCTCGGCGCCGCGCACGGCCTCGGAGCGCTCGTGCGCACCATCGGAAAGGGAGCAAGAGAGCTGGACCCGGCACACCGGCGCGACGGCGTCGCGTTCTTCCTCATCGCCCTCGCGGTCGTCGTCGCGGCCCGCGAGTGGTGGGGCATCGAGGGCACGTTCGGCAGGGTCGTGCACGGCGTCGTCGCGGGCACGTTCGGCCTCGCGGGCGTCGCGGTGCCCGTCCTGCTGCTCTGGCTCGCCGTGCGCATCATGCGCCACCCCGAGCGCGCGCAGGCGAACTCGCGCGTCGCGATCGGGCTCACGCTCATCGTCGTGTCGGTGTGCTCGCTCGTGCACATCTCCGAGGACCTCCCGGCGCCGCGCGACGGCTTCGAGGCGGTGCAGGACGCGGGCGGGATCGTCGGCTACCTCGCCGCGACGCCCGTGACCACCGGGCTCACGCCCTGGTTCGCCGTCCCCATCTTCCTGCTGCTCGGGTTCTTCGGGCTCCTCGTCGTCACCGCGACGCCGGTGCACCGGATCCCGAGCCGGCTGCGCGGCCTCTACGACGTGCTCACGGGCAACCACCGCGCGGAGGACGATGCGCTGGACGCCGACGGGCTCGCGCTCGCGGAGGGCGTCTCGCGCCACGACGGCACGGACGTGCCGGCGGGCCGTCGCCCGCGCAAGCCCCGGAAGACCAGGGCGCAGCGCGCGGCGGAGGCCGCCGAGATCGAGAAGCCCGAGGGCGGGTTCTCCGGCGACGAGGCGTTCGAGACGGCGGCGTTCCTCGACTACGAGGAGGACTCCGCGCGCGGCCGGGGCAAGAAGCGCCGCGGGGAGGACCCGGCGCCCGGCACCGCGCCCACCGAGGCCGTGCCCGCCGTCGGGCAGGGCACCGCGCAGGACACCGCGGCCGCCGCGATGAGCGCCGTCGCGCCCGACCCCGCCGACGGCGCGGGCAGCGTCCCGCCGCCCCCGCCGAGCAGCCCCCTGCCGCGCGGCGTGCAGCCGATGCTCGAGGGCGACACGGTCTACCTCCTGCCCAACGAGGACTCCCTGGTCAAGGGTGCGCCGCACAAGGTCCGGTCGGCCGCGAACGACCGCGTCGTCGAGGCGCTCACCCAGACGTTCGAGCAGTTCGAGGTCGACGCGAAGGTCACCGGCTTCACGCGCGGACCGACGGTCACGCGCTACGAGGTCGAGGTCGGTCCCAAGGTCAAGGTCGAGCGCATCACGTCGCTCTCGAACAACATCGCCTACGCGGTCGCGAGCGCGGACGTGCGCATCCTCGCGCCGATCCCCGGCAAGTCCGCGATCGGCATCGAGATCCCCAACACCGACCGCGAGACGGTCGTGCTCGGCGACGTGCTCCGCTCGTCGGCGGCGCGCCGGACCGAGCACCCCATGGTCATGGGCGTGGGCAAGGACGTCGAGGGCGGCTACGTCGTCGCGAACCTCGCGAAGATGCCGCACATCCTCGTCGCGGGCGCGACGGGCGCCGGCAAGTCGAGCTTCATCAACTCCATGATCACGTCGATCCTCATGCGCTCGACGCCGGAGCAGGTGCGCCTGGTGCTCGTGGACCCCAAGCGCGTCGAGCTGACGATCTACGAGGGCATCCCGCACCTCATCACGCCCATCATCACCAACCCGAAGAAGGCCGCCGAGGCCCTCGACTGGGTCGTGCGGGAGATGGACGCCCGGTACGACGACCTCGCGGCGTTCGGGTACAAGCACATCGACGACTTCAACGCCGCCGTGCGCTCGGGCAAGGTCAAGCCGCTGCCGGGCTCCGAGCGCAAGATCGCGCCGTACCCCTACCTGCTCGTCGTCGTCGACGAGCTCGCGGACCTCATGATGGTCGCCCCGCGCGACGTCGAGGCGTCCATCCAGCGCATCACGCAGCTCGCGCGCGCCGCGGGCATCCATCTCGTGCTCGCGACGCAGCGGCCGTCGGTCGACGTCGTCACCGGCCTCATCAAGGCCAACGTGCCGTCGCGGCTCGCGTTCGCCACCTCCTCGCTCGCGGACTCGCGCGTCGTGCTCGACCAGCCGGGCGCCGAGAAGCTCATCGGTCAGGGTGACGCGCTGTTCCTCCCGATGGGAGCCGCGAAGCCCATGCGCGTCCAGGGCGCGTGGGTCTCGGAGTCCGAGGTGCACTCGGTCGTCGAGCACGTCAAGGGGCAGCTCAAGCCGGTCTACCGCGAGGACGTCACGCAGACCGCGGCGAAGAAGCAGGTCGACGAGGACATCGGCGACGACCTCGACCTGCTCCTCCAGGCGACGGAGCTCGTCGTGACCTCCCAGTTCGGCTCGACGTCGATGCTCCAGCGCAAGCTGCGGGTCGGGTTCGCCAAGGCGGGTCGCCTCATGGATCTCCTCGAGTCGCGCGAGATCGTCGGCCCGTCCGAGGGGTCCAAGGCGCGCGAGGTGCTCGTGACGCCGGAGGAGCTGCCGTCGGCGCTCGCGCTGATCCGCGGCGAGCCGGCGCAGGACGTCTTCGACGGCCAGGCGCCGGCGCCCGCCGCGGCGCCGGGCGGCGGCGCGGGGCACGACTACGGCGAGGGCACCGACGGGCACATGCCGCCGGTGGCGACCGACTACCACGACGGCGCCGACGTGGAGTCGGGCTGGCGCTGAGCGCGCACCGCGTGCCCACCGAGCCCGCCCGGTACCGGCACGGTGTCGCGCGGCCGCGGCGGCGGACGAGGGTCGGGGCACCCCTGGGGACCCCCTAGGCTGGTCACGTGGTCAACGCCGTCCCCTCGCCGTGGAACTCCGCGAACCTCGTCACCATGGCGAGGATCCTGCTCGTCCCGTTCTTCGCGTGGGCGCTCCTCGTCGACGGCGGGGAGTCCGTCACCTGGCGGCTCGTCGCGACGGGCATCTTCGTCCTGGCCGCGACGTCGGACCGGCTCGACGGCTACCTGGCGCGCAAGTACGACCTCGTCACGGACCTCGGCAAGCTCTTGGACCCGATCGCGGACAAGCTGCTCGTCGGCACCGCGCTCGTCCTGCTCGCGTGGCCGCTCGGCGAGCTGCCGTGGTGGGTGCCCGTGGTCGTGCTCGCGCGCGAGCTCGGCGTCACGCTCCTGCGGTTCGCGGTCCTCAAGTACGCGGTCATGCCCGCCTCCCGCGGCGGCAAGCTCAAGACCGTGCTCCAGACCGTCGCGATCACGCTCTTCCTCCTGCCCCTGTCGCACCTGCCGGGGTGGATCGGCGTCGTGGCCTGGGTCGTGCTCGCCGCGGCGATCCTCGTCACGGTCGTGACGGGGCTCGAGTACGCCTACCAGGGCTGGCGGCTGCGGCGCGACGCGATCCGCGCGGCTCGCCTCGCCGAGCGCGGGGCGGCGCCGGACGGCGCGTCGGCGTCGTGACCGGGGCGGCGCGCGACGCCGAGGGGGCGGGGAGCTCGGCCGCGCGACCCGAGGTCGTCGGCCTCCTCGCGACGCTCGAGGCGCGGGGGTGGACGCTCGCGACGGCCGAGTCGCTCACCGGGGGGCTGCTCTCCGCGACGATCGTCGACGTCCCGGGGGCGTCGCGCGTGCTCCGGGGCGCGGTCGTCGCCTACGCGACGGACGTCAAGCAGTCCGTGCTCGGGGTCGACGGCGGCCTCCTCGCCGCCCACGGGGCCGTCCACCCGGAGGTCGCGCGACAGATGGCGGAACGGGTGCGGGTCGTGCTCGGTGCGGACGTGGGGGTCGCGACCACGGGCGTCGCGGGACCGGACCCGCAGGACGGCCAGCCACCGGGAACGGTGTTCGTCGCGGCGAGCGGTCCGCGAGGGACGCGCGTGCGGCGGCTGCACCTGGCCGGCGAGCGTGCGGCCGTCCGCGCCGGGACGGTCGCTGCGGCGATCGACCTCGCCCGTGGGGTGGTCGACGGACCCGCCGCGGACGACGGCAGGCCGGGTGAAATCGGCGGGTGATCTGCGGTCGCCCTGCCGGGCGGCCGCCGTCTCCGATGCGGCGCGTGGAGAGGTCGTGAACGTGCCGCGGGGAGTTCGCCGGGCAGGCGGCCGCGGGAACAAGGCCCCACGTCGGGGCGTTGCACAGCACGTGATCGCCAACAGGACCGTCAACCGACCGGTGGGCCGCACGGACAACGCGCCGACGGCCGGTCCGGCACGCCGCACCGGAGACGTGATCGGACCGCGGGCGGGGTACGGTAGGACGACCCCGTCACGCGGGGCAGTGAACAGGAAGACCGGCACGAGCAGTTCGCGCACCCAGGTGGGGGCCACACCGGCTCCCGGGGGCGCACGGGACACGGAAGGGGGTCGCCAGATGATTGTTCTTCGACGAGAGATCGGGGACGTGCTGCGAGACGCTCGCCAGCGACAGGGGCGCACCCTGCGAGAGGTGTCCTCGGCCGCACGGGTCTCGCTGGGCTACCTCAGCGAGGTCGAGCGCGGTCAGAAGGAAGCGTCGTCGGAGCTCCTGGGCTCGATCTGCGAGGCGCTCGACATCCCGATGTCGTTGGTGCTGCGCGAGGTCAGCGACCGGGTCGCCGTCGCCGAGGGTCTGCTCATCCCGGACACCATCCCGGCCGACTTCGCGACCGCGGTGCTCGGACGGCAGAACCCCGAGGGCACGGCACGACGAGAGGACCTTCAGCCCGTCGGCTGACGGTCCACGCCGGGTAGGCCCGGAGCAGGTGCCGGGGCAGCGACGCCGCCGTCACCGCCCCGCGGGCTGCGCCTGGCACGAGGGACACCAGAAGACCGGGCGGTCGTACGGCGGCTCGTTCGCCGTACCTTCGACGACAGGCGTGCCGCACACGTGGCACGCCTTTCGTGTGCGCCCGTGCACGTGGCGCACGACGCCGGCGCGGGGGTCGAACCCGTGCCGCACCGTGCGCTGCATGAGTGCACGGGCGGTGAGGAGGAGCCCTTCCAGGTCCTCGACGTCGCGCACGGGCGTCCAGGGGTAGACGCGCTCGGCGAAGAGCGACTCAGCCGTGTAGATCGTGCCGATCCCCGCGACGAGGTGCTGGTCGAGGAGGGCCTCCGCGACGGGGACGCCGGTCGCGGCCCGCTCCGGCCGGTGCCGGGGGCCGCTCCCGCCCGTCGCGTCGTCGGCCCGCATGCGCGCGACCGCCTCGGGCAGGCCGGTCTCCGGGAAGTCGTCGCCGAGCACGTCGGGTCCGAGGGGCCCGACGATCACCCGCTCGTCCGGGGTGCGCAGCACGTGCAGCATGCCGATCCGGTTCCCGACCGCGGTCCACCACTCGTTCGCGAGCACCACGCGCACGTTCGGCTCCGCGCCGCGCGCGTCCCGCGCACCCGTGCGCGCGATGCGCCACGACCCCTCCATGCGCAGGTGGGTGTGCAGCGACCGGCCGTCGTCGAGGCGTGTGAAGAGGTGCTTGCCGTACGCCACGTTCTCGACGACCGTCCGGCCGGTCAGGACGACCTCGGCGGCGCTCGGCCAGCGCAGCTCCGCGCGCACGAGGACCCGGCCGGCGAGGGCCTCGTCGAGCCGTGCGGACACGAGGCGCAGGATGTCACCCTCGGGCACGGCCGCACCCCCTGGCGGTCGCGCGCGGACGGCGGCGCGCGCGTCCCGTGCCCTCGGCCGTCACCTCAGGCCGCCCGCAGCCCGCGCGGCGTCGCGCGGAACCCGGCGTCGAGGAGGGCGCGCACCGCGTCGTCGGCGGACGTGGCCGTCGTGCCCGCGCCGGCCAGTGCCTCGACGCCGTCCACCCGCTGCACGACGACCTTGCCGAGCCTGCCCGCGCGGACCGCCCGGACGAGCTCGGCGCTCGCCTCCGCGAGCCGCGGGCCGTCGACGAACGACAGGACGGACCGGCCCCCGCGCTCGACGTACAGCGCGAGGTCGCCGTCGCTCAGCACGACGACGGCCCCGGCCTTGCGCCCGGGGCGGTGCCCGCGCGACGCGTCGGCACCGGTCACGGCGCGGTCCGTCGGCGCGGCACCGCCGCCGGCGTGCGACGCGACGGTCGGCGTGGTCGCGGCACCCGGCCCGACGGCGGACGGTCGCGCCGGCCACGGCAGCGCCGCGCCGTACGGGTTGGCGGGGTCGGTCGCGGCGAGGAGGACGGCGCCCGGGCGCGGACCGCCGCGCGCGGGCCGGGTGCCGCCGGGCACCGGGTCGTCGAGCACCGGGTCGTCGAGCATCGGGTCGCCGGACGCCGGGGCGAGGCCGCCGCCGGGTGCGCGGCGCAGCCCGCGGGCTGCGGCCGCCTCGAGCGCGCGCTCGCGGTCCTGCCCGTCGGTCCGGAGCTGGTCGACCGCGCCCGGGAGCGCGAACTGCGAGCCGCCGAGGTGCTCGACGAAGTACCCGCGCCGCGCCGCCCCGGTCGCCTCCAGCTCGCTCAGCACCCGGTACACCGCGCGGAACGATCCCGCCACGCCCTCGGCGGGCGCGACGGCGCGCGTGAGCACACCGTGGCGGTCGAGCAGGACGCGCGCGAGCGCGTGCGCCCTGCGGGTGGGGTCGGCCTCGCGCGCGGGCAGCGCCGACCAGCGGCCCGCACCCCCGCGCAAGGTGGTGTCGGGGGAGACCGGGGGGCGCAGCCCGGCGAACCGCCCGCGCCCGACCGGACGCGCGCGCGCCGGCGCGCGGGGTGCGCGGTGGGCACCGCCCCCGGCACCGAGCCGGGCGCGCAGCGAGCCGAGCCCGTCGTTCGTCACGTGGCCGGACCACACGAGGTCCCACAACGCCTCGAGCGTCGGGCGGACGTCCGCGCCCGCCCGCTCCGCGAGGCGCGGGAGGAAGTACCCGCCCGAGCCGTCGAGGAGGTCGAGGAGGGTCGCGTGCAGCCCGGCCTCGGGCGCCGGCCCGGGGTCGGGGAGCGTGAGCGGCGCCCACTCCGCGAGGTGCAGGCTGACGAGCCCGTCGCCGCCACCGGACCCCGGGAGGGCCGCATGACCGCACCAGACGACCTCTCCGGTCGTCGTCAGCTCGTCGAGCATCGTCGGCGTGTAGTCGGTGACGCGGGACGGCAGGACGAGCGTCTCCAGAGCCGAGGCGGGCACGGCCGCCCCCGAGAGCTGCTCGACGACGCGCAGCAGGCCGTCCGTCCCGCGCAGCGCCCCGAGTCCCTGCCACCGCGGCAGGAAGACGCCGAGCGTCTCCGCGGGGACCGGTTCGACCTCCGCGCGCAGCGCCGCGAGCGAGCGGCGCCGCAGCACGCGCAGCACCTCGGCGTCGCACCAGTCGTCGCCCGTGCCGCCGATCGACTCCGGCCGCAGTCGGCCGCGCACGACGAGCCGGGCACCCTCGAGCCGCTCGAGCGTCTGCAGGACGACGGCGACGCCCAGGCCGAGGCGTGCGGCGACGTCGGCGGCGGTGAACGGGCCGTGCGTGCGCGCGTGACGGCGTACGAGGTCGCCCAGCGGGTCGGGGACGGGTTCGGTGAACACCTCAGGGATGCCCACGGGCAGCGCGACGCCCAGCGCGTCGCGCAGCCGCCCGGCGTCCTCGACGACCGCCCACTGCTGCGCCCGGTCGGGGTCCACGCCCGCGAGCCGGACGCGCATCACGCGCCGCACGGACTCGAGCTCGCGGAGCCAGTCCGCTGCGGCGTCGCGCGCGTCCGCGCGCGTGCGGGCGACGACCTCGGCCTCCGTGAGGGGCCCCAGCCGGCGCAGCACGTCCCACACGTCCTCGGCGTGCCGGGCCTGCCGCTCGGGCGCCAGCGCGCCGAGCTCGGCCTCGGTCCGCTCGATCTGCGCGGGGTCGAGCAGGTCGGCGAGCTGTGCCGCGACGCCGTCGCCGCCCAGCAGCTCGGCGAGCAGGGTCGGGTCGAGCGACAGCGCCGCCGCCCGCCGCTCCGCGAGCGGGGCGTCGCCGTCGTAGAGGAACTGCGCCGTGTACCCGAAGAGGAGCGACTGCGCGAACGGCGACGGCGTCGGGGTCGTGACCTCGACGAGGCGCACGCGCCCCGCCGCGAGGTCACGCATGAGGTCGGTGAGCGCCGCGACGTCGAAGTCGTCCTGGAGGCACTCGCGTGCGGCCTCGAGGACGATGGGGAACTCCGGGTACTCCGACGCCACCGACAGGAGCTGCGCCGAGCGCTGGCGCTGCTGCCACAGCGGCTGGCGCCGGTCCGGACGCCGCCGGGGCAGCAGGAGCGCGCGGGCGGCGGCCTCGCGGAACCGTGACGCGAACATAACCGACCCGCCGAGCTCGTCGCGCACCGCGTCGAGCACGTCGTCCGGGTCGAGCAGCAGGTCCTCGACGCCGACGACGGGTGCGTCCCCGCCGAGACCGCCCGAGCCGTCGGTCGCTCCCTCGAGCCACGAGTCCCCGGTGTCCGGGAGCCGCAGGACGATGCCGTCGTCGGCGTGCATCGCGGCGGCGTCGACCCCGTAGCGCTCGCGCAGGCGCGCGGCGAGCACGAGCGCCCACGGCGCGTGCACCTTCGCGCCGTACGGCGAGTGCACGACGACGCGCCAGTCGCCGAGCTCGTCGCGGAACCGCTCGACGACGACCGTCCGGTCGTCGGGCACGCGCCCGGTCGCGTCGCGCTGCTCGCGGAGGTACGCGAGGAGGTTGTCGCTCGCCCACGCGTCGAGCCCGGCGGCGCGCAGCCGGTCGGCCGCGGCGTCGTGGTCGTCGGCCGCGAGCGCGTCGGTCTCGCGCACCCAGGCGCCGAGCGCCCGGCCGAGCTCGGCGGGCCGCCCGGGGGAGTCGCCCTTCCAGAAGGGCAGGCGCCCGGGGATGCCCGGCGCGGGCGTGACCAGCACGCGGTCCGGCGTGATGTCCTCGATGCGCCACGTGCTCGACCCGAGCGTGAACGTGTCGCCGACGCGCGACTCGTAGACCATCTCCTCGTCGAGCTCGCCGACGCGCTTGCCGCCGCGCGGGGCACGCCCGCCCGCCGTGTCCGGGTCGCCCGCCACACCTCCTGTCGCGGCGTCCGTGGCGAGGAAGACGCCGTACATCCCGCGGTCGGGGATGGTCCCGCCGCTCGTCGCCGCGAGCCGCAGCGCGCCCGGTCGCCCGGTGAGCCGGCCCGACGCGCGGTCCCACACGATGCGCGCGCGCAGCTCGCCGAAGTCCTCGCTCGGGTACCGCCCCGCGAGCATGTCGAGCACCGCGTGCAGCGAGGCGTCGCCCAGGTGGGCGTACGGCGCGCTGCGCCGCACCACGGTGGCGAGCTCCGCGACCGTCCACTCGTCGACCGCGACCATGGCCACGACCTGCTGCGCGAGCACGTCGAGCGGGTTCGCGAGCACGTGGAGCTCCTCGATGCCGCCGGTGCGCATGCGCTCGGCGACGACCGCGGAGGGCACGAGGTCGCCCCGGTGCGTGGGGAACACGACGCCGTGCGACACCGCGCCCACCTGGTGCCCCGCGCGCCCGATGCGCTGCAGCCCGGACGCGACCGACGGCGGCGCGCCGACCTGCACGACGAGGTCGACCGCGCCCATGTCGATGCCGAGCTCGAGGCTCGACGTCGCGACGACCGCGGGCAGCCGCCCGTCCTTGAGCTCGGTCTCGGTCCGCGTGCGTTCCGCACGGCTCATCGAGCCGTGGTGGGCGCGCGCGATGACGGGCTCGACGCCGGAGCTCGCGCCCGACTGCGCCTGCACCTGCGCCGCGGTGATCGTGCCCGGGTCGAGCACGTCCTCGCCCTGGCGCTCCGCCCACACCTCGTTCATGCGTGCCGTGAGGCGCTCGGCGCCGCGGCGGGAGTTCGTGAACACGAGGGTCGAGCGGTGGTCGGCGACGAGGTCGACGACGCGCTCCTCGACGTGCGGCCACACCGACGGGCGCTGCGGCCGGACGTCCGGCGCCCCGGTCGGGCGGGACGTCGCGGGCCCCGAGAGGTCCCGCTCGCCCGGCGGCAGGGGTGGCAGCGCGCTCGCGCTCGTCGCCCCGGGCGCCGCGCCACGGGCCCCGCCTGCTTCCTTGCCCGGGCGCGCGCCGGCGTCGGGCACCAGCGCGGCCGTGCCGAGGTCCGCGAGGTCGGGGACGGGCACCACGACGTCGACCTCGATGCGCTTGGTCGCGGGGGGCTGCACGACGACGACCTCGCGGCCCGCCTCCGCTTCCGGGCGGTGGCCGCCGAGGAACGTCGCCACGGCCTCGACGGGCCGGACGGTCGCCGAGAGCCCGATGCGCTGCGCGGGCGGGCGGTCCTGCGCCTCGAGGAAGGCGTCGAGACGTTCGAGCGACACCGCGAGGTGCGCGCCGCGCTTGGTCCCCGCCACGGCGTGGATCTCGTCGACGATCACGGTCTCGACGCCCGCGAGCCCCGCGCGCGCCTGCGAGGTCAGCACGAGGAACAGCGACTCGGGCGTGGTGATGAGGATGTCCGGCGGGTGCGTCGCGAGGTGGCGGCGCTCGCTCGTGGGCGTGTCGCCCGTGCGGGTGCCGACGACGACGTCCGGCACCTCGAGCCCGAGCCGCACCGCCGCCTGGCGGATGCCCGCGAGCGGGGAGCGGAGGTTGCGCTCGACGTCCGCGGCGAGCGCCTTGAGCGGCGAGACGTACACGACGTGGCAGCGCTGCTCGCGCACGACCTCGCCGGCTGCGGGGGCGCTCATGATCCGGTCGAGCGACCACAGGAACGCGGCGAGCGTCTTGCCCGACCCGGTCGGAGCGACGACGAGCGCGTGCCGGTCGCTCGACACCGCGTCCCACGCGCCGGCCTGCGCCGCGGTCGGGGCGTCGAACGCGCCCGAGAACCAGGCGCGCGTGGGCGCGGCGAAGCGCGCGAGCGGGTCCGTGGTCACGGGCCCATTCTCGCCGCGACCACCCACACGCGCCGCGCGACGGGAGACCAGCGGCCCGCCCGCGCGAGGGAAGTCCTCCGAGCGGACCGAGAGGGCGCGCGGCGTGGGAGGCTGGTCCCGTGCGCTACCGCGAGTTCTCCGAGCTGGTCGACGAGGTGTTCGGCGCGTCCCTGGGACGCGCCTACGTCCGCGAGCAGGTGCTGTCCGCGCTCGGCGACCGGACGGCCGCCCAGGCGCTCGAGGACGGCGTCGAGCCGCGCGTCGTCTGGCACGCCCTGTGCGACGCGCTCGACGTGCCCGACGCGCGGCGCTGGGGCCACGACGACCACCGCCAGGCCCCGCCGCGCCGCTGACCCGGCCCCTGCCGGTCCACGGAGGACCGCCGAGGGGCGCGACGGGCCTCTCGCCGCGATGATGGCCGCATGAGCGCTCCCGCCCGAGGCCGTGCCGCGGTCCGCGTGACCGCGGCCGACGTGCGCGGAGCCGTCTGGTCGCTCGTCTCGACGGCCGTCGGCCTCGGGCTCGCGATCTGGTTCGTCCCCGGGGTCGAGGTCACCAACCCGTGGTCGCTCGTCCTCGCGGCGCTCGCGGTCGGGCTGGGCGACGTGCTCCTGCGCCCCGTGCTCCGGCGTCTGGCGCACCGGTTCGGCGTGGTCGGCGCGCTCGTGTCCGGCGTGGTGGCCCAGCTCGCGGTCGCGTGGGCGGCGCTCACGTACCTGCCGGGGTTCCGGAGCGGCTCGTGGGTGGACGTGCTCGCGGTGCTCGTGCTCGCTGCCGTCCTCATGGCGCTCGGACGCTGGGTGGTCGGGGCGAGCGACAACGAGTACGTCCTCGGCGACCTGCTCCGGCGGGCGCGCCGGCAGGCCGGCGTGCCGCGACGCGAGCCGGGGGCCGCGGGTGCGACCGAGCGCCCGGCGGGACTGCTCGTCGTCCTGCTCGACGGCGTCGCGCGCCCCACGCTCGACTACGCGCTCCAGGCCGGGCTCGCCCCGACGCTCGCCCGCTGGCTGGGCAGCGGGAGCCACCACCTCACGACGTGGTGGGCGCGCGTGCCCGCGACGACGCCCGCCTCCACGATCGGCCTCCTGCACGGCTCGACGGAGCACGTGCCCGCGTTCCGCTGGTGGTCGCGCGCGCTCGGCCGGCTCGTCGTGACGAACCGACCCGCCGACGCGGCGGCGGTCGAGGCGCGCACCAGCGACGGTTCCGGGCTCCTCGCGGGCGGGGGAGTCGCCGTCTCCACGATGTTCTCCGGCGACGCGGCGACGAGCCTGCTCGTCATGAGCCGGGCGCGCGAGGGGCTCGGGCCCGGTCAGATGTTCGTGCACTTCTTCGCGAGCCCGTTCGTGCTCGTGCGTGCGGTCGTCGTCGCGCTCGGCGAGCTCTTCAAGGAGCTCTACCAGGGCTGGCAGCAGGCCGTGCGGGGCGTCGAGCCCCGGGTGTCGCGCCTCGGCTGGTACCCGGTGCTGCGCGCGGTGACGAACGTCGTGCTGCGCGACCTCAACACGACGCTCGTCGCGGAGCAGCTCGTGCGCGGGGCGCCGGTGGTGTGCGTCGACCTCGTCGACTACGACGAGATCGCCCACCACGCCGGGCCGCTGCGCCCCGAGTCGCTGCGCGCGCTGGAGGGCCTCGACCGGGTCGTCGGGCTCTGGGAGCAGGTCGCCGCCGTCGCGCCCCGCCGCTACGACGTCGTCGTGCTGTCCGACCACGGGCAGTCGCTCGGCTCGACGTTCGAGCAGGTCGAGGGCCGGTCCTTCCTCGACGAGGTCCGGCGCCTCATGGCCCCCGGGCCCGGCGCGCGCGCCGGGGTGCGCCGCGGCGAGGAGGACGCCCGGGCCGAGGGACGCCGTCGGGCCACCTCGCCCGACAGCGAGTCGTGGGGCCCGGCGAACACCGCCCTCAACGCGCTGCGGCCCGGGACGTCGGGCGAGGAGGCCGCAGAGCCCGGCCGCATGATGGTCGGCCCGGACCGGACCGAGCGGCGCCCTGGCGCCGAGGACGCCGCGCTGCCCGAGGTCCCGGAGGTCGCGGTCGTGGGGTCGGGCAACCTGGGCATGGTCTGGTTCCCGCGCGAGCCGCGCCGGCTCACGGGCGACGAGGTCCGCGAGCGGTGGCCGGGGCTGCTCCCCGGTCTCGTCGCGAACCCGGCCGTCGGCGTCGTCGTCGAGCGCGGTGCGGGCGGCGAGGTGCGGGCGCACGGGTGCGGTGGCTCGCGCGACCTGCGGTCCGGGGAGGTCGTGGGCGAGGACCCGCTCGCGGGCTACGGGTCGAGAGCCGCGGCGGACCTGCTGCGCGTGGCGGTGCTCGAGGACGCGGGCGACCTCGTGCTCGTCTCGCGCGTGGACGATGTCGGGATGGTGCACGCGTTCGAAGGGCTGGTCGGGTCGCACGGCGGCCTCGGCGGGGCCCAGAACGAGGCCGTCCTGCTGCACCCCGCGCACCTCGGGCTGCCCGACGACGAGCTCGAGGACGTGGACGGCACGCCGATGCTCGTCGGCGCGGAGGCGGTGCACCGTCGCCTCGTGGCGTGGCTCGTCGACCTCGGCGTGCGGTCCGTCGCCCCGGCGGCGGACGGCGCGGGGCGGCGGGCGGGGGAGCCGTGAGCGTCCGCGTGACGTGGCTCGGCCACTCGAGCGTCGTCCTCGACGTGCGGTCCGGACGCGCGGGGGTGCCGGACGTGCGCCTCGTCACCGACCCGCTCCTGCACCGGCACGCGGGGATGCTGCGGCGGCGCGGAGAGCGGCCCGCCGCGGTGTGGCAGGACAGCGACGCCGTCCTGCTGTCCCACCTGCACCACGACCACGCGGAGCTGCGCTCGTTGCGCCTCCTCGGCGACGCGCCCGTGCTCACGGCCCCGGCGAACGCGCGCTGGCTGCGCGCCAGGGGCCTGCGCGGGGTCGGTCTCGACGACGCGTGGCACGCCGTCGGGGCGGAGGCGGCGGGGGTCGAGGTGCGCCTCGTGGCGGCGGTGCACGGGCACCGGCCGATGCCGCACCGGCCCAACGCGGCGAACGGGCACCTCGTGCGGGCGGACGGCCCGGACGGGGCGCGGGTGTGGGCGGTCGGGGACACCGAGCACCACCCGGACATGGTCCACCTGCCGGCGCTCGCGGGCGGTCCGGTGGACGTCGCGCTCGTGCCGGTCGGCGGGTGGGGACCTCGGCTCTCGGGCGGGCACCTCGGCCCCGTGCAGGCGGCACGGGTGTGCGCCGAGGTGGGCGTGGGCGTCGCGATCCCGGTGCACTGGGGCACGCTCCACGCGCCGGGCGGGCGGCACCTCCCGCGCGGCTGGATGGACCACGCGGGGGCGGCGTTCGAGGCGGCCGCGCAGCGCGAGGCGCCCGGGACGCGCGTCGTGGTCCTGCGACCGGGGGAGTCGTGGTCGTCCGACGACGCGTGAGCGGCGCGGTCGTGACACGCCGAGGTGCGCGTTCCGGGATCGAACACGTGTTCGGCTAGAGTTGTGCACAGGACGCGCTCCGGCGGGTCCAGGACGCCGGTCCGGCACGACGATCCACAGGCTCGAGGGTCGCCGGAGCCGCGTGTCGGTGGCTGCCCGTAGCGTCGGGCCACAACGAACAGATGAACGTCGAACCGAAGGTGGACTGACATGCCCGCACCCGCAGACCGCGAGAAGGCGCTCGAGGCGGCCCTCGCCCAGATCGACCGGAGCTTCGGCAAGGGCTCCGTCATGCGCCTCGGCGAAGAGGGCCGCGCCCCCGTCGAGGTCATCCCCACGGGCTCCATCGCGCTGGACATCGCGCTCGGCATCGGCGGCCTGCCGCGCGGGCGCGTCATCGAGGTGTACGGCCCGGAGTCCTCCGGAAAGACGACCGTCGCGCTGCACGCCGTCGCGAGCGCGCAGCGCGCGGGCGGTATCGCGGCGTTCATCGACGCCGAGCACGCCCTCGACCCGGAGTACGCCAAGAAGCTCGGCGTCGACACGGACGCGCTCCTGGTCTCCCAGCCGGACACCGGCGAGCAGGCGCTCGAGATCACGGACATGCTGATCCGCTCGGGCGCGCTCGACATCATCGTCATCGACTCCGTCGCGGCGCTCGTGCCCAAGGCGGAGATCGAGGGCGAAATGGGCGACAGCCACGTCGGTCTCCAGGCCCGCCTCATGTCGCAGGCGCTGCGCAAGATCACGGGTGCGCTCAACGCGTCCGGGACCACCGCGATCTTCATCAACCAGCTCCGCGAGAAGATCGGCGTGTTCTTCGGCTCGCCCGAGACGACGACCGGTGGCAAGGCGCTGAAGTTCTACGCGTCCGTCCGCCTGGACATCCGTCGCATCGAGACGCTCAAGGAGGGCACCGACGCGGTCGGCAACCGGACCCGTGTCAAGGTCGTCAAGAACAAGATGGCCCCGCCCTTCAAGCAGGCCGAGTTCGACATCCTCTACGGCGTCGGCATCTCCCGCGAGGGTGGCCTCATCGACATGGGCGTGGAGCACGGGTTCGTGCGCAAGTCCGGGTCGTGGTTCACCTACGGCGGCGACCAGCTCGGTCAGGGCAAGGAGAACGCGCGTTCGTTCCTGCGCGACAACCCGGACCTCGCCAACGAGCTCGAGAAGAAGATCAAGGAGAAGCTCGGCGTCGGGGCCAAGATCGACGCTCCGGCCGACCCTGCGGCGGGCGTGACGGTCCCGGCCGACGGCGCGGCCGCGCCCGCCGCGGCGAAGGCCCCGGCCGCGGCCGCCAAGGGGAAGAAGTCGCCGTTCTGATCGACGAGCGGGACGGTGAGGACGGCTTCGAGCCGTCGGACCTGTCTGAGGAGGACGACGGGCGCCGCACCGGCCGCAAGGCCGGGCGGCGCCCGCGCCCGACCCTGCACGAGCTCGTGGAGCGCGGCGAGATCAGCGACGCCGACCTCGCTGAGCGCGCTCGGGAGACGGTGCTGCGCATCCTCACGGCCGCGCCGAAGAGCCGTGCGGAGCTCGCGCAGTCGCTCGCGCGCAAGGGCTACCCCGAGCACGTCGTCCTGCCGATCCTCGACCGGTTCGAGGAGGTCGGTCTCGTCGACGACGCGCAGTACGCCGAGATGATCGTCCGCACCCGGCACGCCGAGCGCGGGCTGTCACGCCGCGCGATCTCGACCGAGCTGCGGCGGCGCGGCATCGACGGCGAGGTCGGCGCCGCGGCGCTCGAGCAGGTCGACGACGACTCCGAGGCGGACGCGGCCCTGGAGCTCGCCCGCACGCGCCTCGCCCGCACGCGCGGCCTCGACCGCGAGGTGCGGGTGCGCCGGACCGTCGGGGCGCTCGCCCGCAAGGGCTACAGCCCGTCGCTGGCCTTCGAGATCGTCCAGCGAGAGCTCGACGCCGAGGCCGCCGAACCCCCGCTCGACTGAGGCGGTCAGCGGGTGACGGAGACCGCGGGTGCGTCCTCGGCCGGTCCGCCCGCGACGACCGTGGGGTTGCCGATGCCCGGGCCGGCGGCCGTGGCCCCCGCGGTGCGACCGCTGAGGAAGCGGGAGAGCCATCGCGCCACGAGGGTCAGCAGCCAGTTGATGACGATGAAGATCACCGCGGCGAGCACGAGCGACTGGAGGATGTTGCCGTTGCCGACGCCGTAGAGCTGCGCGGCCCGCAGGAGCTCGTTGTACGTGATGATCTGGCCGAGCGCGGAGTCCTTGAGGACGACGACGAGCTGCGAGACGAGCGCGGGGAGCATCGCGATGAGCGCCTGGGGGAGCTGGACCGAGCGCAGCGTCTGCCCCTGGGTGAGCCCGATCGCGAGCCCGGCCTCGCCCTGGCCCTTGGGGAGGTTCCCGACGCCCGAGCGGACGAGCTCGGCGATGACGGAGCCGTTGTAGAGCACGAGCGCGAAGACCACGGCGAGGAACGGGGCGTCGTCGACCTTGCTGAGGCCGAGCAGCAGCCAGAAGAAGATCATCATGAGCAGCACGGGAACGGCCCGGAAGAACTCGACCACGATGCCGCTCACGACGCGCACGGCGCGCAGGTGCGAGAGCCGGCCGGTGCCGAACAGGAGCCCGAACGCGAGCGCGCCCACGATGGCGAACCCGGCGGCCCGCAGCGTGTTCTGGAGGCCGGGGATGAAGTAGTACTGCCAGGCGTCGGCGGTGAACAGCGACGACCACAGCTTCGGGTCGAGCTGGCCCTTGTTGCCGAGCGCCACGAGCACGAGCGCGGCGATCCCGAGGACGACGATCGCGCCGACGATGTTGCCCAGCAGGATCGCGCGGCGCGCGCGCGGACCGGGGGCGTCGAAGAGGACGGACTGCTGGGTGCTCATCGGCGGACCGCCAGTCGGTTGGAGAGGGACGTGGTGAGCAGGCCGATGGGGATGACGAGGATGACGTAGCCGATCGCGAACGTCAGGAAGATCCCGTAGATGTAGTTCGAGTTGAACTCGATCATGGTCTTCATGAGGCTCGAGGTCTCGGTCGTGACGCTCGCCGCGGCCGCGACGGTGGAGTTCTTCAGCAGCGCGATGAGCGTGTTGCCGAGCGGCGCGATCGAGCCGCGGAACGCCTGGGGCAGGATGATGAGCCGCGCCGCGGGCAGGAACGACAGGCCGATCGCCCGCGCCGCCTCCGCCTGGCCGAGAGGCACCGTGTTCACGCCCGACCGGATCGACTCGCACACGAACGCGGCGTGGTAGATCGCCAGGCCCACGACGGCGAGCCGGAAGAAGTTCGCCGCGAAGTCAGGGGCGAGCGTGACGTTGAGCTGCCCCCACAGGCCCAGCACCATGAACGTCATGATGATCGTCAGCGGCGTGTTGCGGAACACGTTGACGTACGCGGTCCCCGCCCAGCGCAGGCTCGGCACGGGGGAGATCCGCATGAGCGCGAGCGCCGTGCCGAGCACGAGCGAGAGGATCGCGGCCCAGAACGTCAGCTGGATGTTGACCCAGAACGCGCCGAGCACGTCGTACTCCCGGGCGAGCGCCCAGGTCTGCGACAGGTAGTCACCCACGGTTGGTGGTCCTCCGGGAGGGTACGTGCCGGGCCGCGTCGACGGCCCGGCGGCCGGGGGAGCGGCGCACCGGCGCGCGGCTCCCCCGACCGTGGACGGTCAGGCGCAGGGGTCGACCGTCGGCGGGTTCTCGCTGGCGTTGGGCGTGTACCCGGTGCCCTCGGTGTTCTTGGTGACGAACTCCTCCCAGGAGCCGTCCTCGATCATCTTCTCGATCGCGGCGTTGACGTCCTCGCAGACGTCGTTGTCCTGCGGGAGCCCGACGCCGTAGCGCTCGGTCGAGAACGGCGCCCCGACGACCTTGACCTTGCCCTTGTTGGCCGGCTGGGCGGCGAGGCCCGCGAGGATGATGTCGTCGGTCGTGACGGCGTCGACCTGGCCGGCGGTGAGCGCGGTGACGCACTCGGCGTACCCGGGGCGCTCGAGGAGCTGCACGCCCGCGGCGTACTCGTCCTTGATGCGCTGCGCGGACGTCGAGCCCGTGACGGAGCACAGGTTCTTGCCCTCGAGCGACTCCGGCCCCGTGATGTCCGTGTTGTCCTCGGCGACGAGCAGGTCCTGCCCGGCCACGAAGTACGGACCCGCGAACGCGACCGTCTCCTTGCGGGTGTCGGTGATGGAGTAGGTCGCGAAGATCATGTCGACCTGACCGGTCTGGAGCATCGTCTCGCGCTGGGCGGACGGCGCCTCGACCCACTCGATCTGGTCCTCGCCGTAGCCGAGCTCGCCCGCCACGTACGTGGCGACGTCGACGTCGAAGCCCGTGTAGGTGGAGCCGTCCTGGTACCCGAGCCCCGGCTGGTCGAACTTGATGCCGATCTTGATCGAGCCCTCGGCGCCACCGCCGGTGTCGCCCGAGTCGGTGGCTCCGTCGGTCGCGGTGTCCTCGCCGCCGACCTCGCCGCCGCCGCACGCCGCGAGCGTGAGCGCGGTGAGAGCGGCCAGCACGGCAGCACCTGCGTGTCGTGTGCGCATCGTTCCTACCCTTCGTGAGTGGTGGACGCCCGCCGAAGGTGTGCCTCGACGGTCGACCGGGTTCTGGGGCTGTCGGGCCGGGCCCGTAGGTGCCCGGCGGGCTTCAGTGGGTGAGGATCTTCGAGAGGAAGTCCTTGGCGCGGTCGCTCTTGGGCGCCGTGAAGAACTCCTCGGGGTGGGCCTCCTCGACGATCTGGCCGTCGGCCATGAAGACGACCCGGTTCGCGGCCTTGCGAGCGAAGCCCATCTCGTGCGTGACGACGATCATCGTCATGCCCTCCTTGGCGAGGGCGACCATGACGTCGAGGACCTCGTTGATCATCTCGGGGTCGAGCGCGGAGGTCGGCTCGTCGAACAGCATGACCTTGGGCTGCATCGCGAGCGCGCGGGCGATGGCGACGCGCTGCTGCTGCCCGCCGGAGAGCTGGGCGGGCATCTTCTGCGCCTGGTTCATCACGCCGACGCGGTCGAGCAGCGCGAGCGCGCGGTCCTTGGCGACCTTCCCCTTCTCACGCCGCACCTTGACGGGGCCGAGCGTGACGTTGTCGAGGATCGTCTTGTGCGCGAAGAGGTTGAAGGACTGGAAGACCATGCCGACGTCGGAACGCAGGCGGGCGAGCTCCTTGCCCTCCTCGGGCAGGGGCTGCCCGTCGACGCGGATCTCCCCGGAGTCGATCGTCTCCAGCCGGTTGATCGCGCGGCACAGCGTCGACTTGCCGGAGCCCGACGGGCCGATGACGACGAGCACCTCGCCGCGCCGGACCGTGAGGTTGATGTCCCGCAGCACGTGCAGGTCCCCGAAGTGCTTGTTGACGTCGCGCAGCTCGACGAGCGGCTCACCGAGGACCTGCTCGGCGGGGAGGGGCTGAGCGTCCTGCGCGCTGCGCTGCGCGTCGGACGGCGAAGAGGTTTCGTCGGCCATTCCTGGACACTATGTCCCTTCTGTTGCACGGTGCCACCTCATCCGGCAACAGTCGGGCAACAGTTCAGTAACACGGCACCCGGCGCCGTACCCTGGACGGTGATGTCCACGATCGCCCCCGCCCCCGTCCCGGCCGCACTCGCACCCCGTGCCACTCCCGGTGCGCCGGTCGACGACGCGCACCCGCGCACCTACGTCGTCCGCACGCTCGGCTGCCAGATGAACGTCCACGACTCCGAGCACATGGCGGGGATGCTGGAGGAGGCGGGGTACACGCGCGCGAGCGCGGACGACGAGGCCGCGAACCGCGCCGACGTCGTCGTGATCAACACGTGCGCGGTGCGGGAGAACGCCGCGACGCGCCTCTACGGGAACCTCGGCCAGCTCGCCTCGGTCAAGGCGGCCCGGCCCGGGATGCAGATCGCAGTCGGCGGCTGCCTCGCCCAGAAGGACCGCGGCACGATCGTCGAGAAGGCGCCGTGGGTCGACGTCGTGTTCGGTACGCACAACCTCGACGCGCTGCCCGTGCTGCTCGAGCGGGCGCGCCACAACGAGGCCGCGCAGGTGGAGATCGCCGAGTCGCTCCAGGTCTTCCCCTCCACGCTGCCGACCAAGCGTGAGTCGGTCTACGCCGGCTGGGTCTCGATCAGCGTCGGCTGCAACAACACGTGCACGTTCTGCATCGTCCCGCACCTGCGCGGCAAGGAGCGCGACCGCCGCCCGGGCGAGGTCCTCGCCGAGGTCGGGGCGCTCGTCGAGGCCGGAGCCATCGAGGTCACCCTGCTCGGCCAGAACGTCAACAGCTACGGCGTCGAGTTCGGCGACCGCGGTGCGTTCGCCAAGCTGCTGCGCGCGTGCGGGACGATCGACGGGCTCGAGCGCGTCCGCTTCACGTCGCCGCACCCGGCCGCGTTCACCGACGACGTCATCGCGGCGATGGCCGAGACGCCGAACGTCATGCCCCAGCTCCACATGCCGCTCCAGTCGGGGTCCGACCGGATCCTGCGCGCCATGCGCCGTTCCTACCGCTCCGAGCGCTTCCTCGGCATCCTCGACCGCGTGCGCGCCGTCCTGCCCGACGCCGCCATCACGACGGACATCATCGTCGGGTTCCCCGGGGAGACCGAGGAGGACTTCGCGGAGACGATGCGCGTCGTCGAGGCCTCCCGCTTCTCCTCGGCCTTCATGTTCCAGTACTCGCCCCGCCCCGGGACGCCCGCCGCGACGATGGAGGACCAGCTCCCCAAGGAGGTCGTGCAGGAGCGCTTCGAGCGACTCCAGGCGCTCCAGGAGCGCATCGCGGGCGAGGAGTCGGCCTGTCAGGTCGGACGGACGGTCGACGTGCTCGTCGGCGAGGGCGCCGGTCGCAAGGACGGCGCCACGCACCGCGTGACCGGACGCGCCCCCGACAACCGGCTCGTCCACCTCGCGCTCCCCGTCGACGTCGTGCCCACGGTGCCCGACGACGCCGCGCCGGCCCCCGCCGCCACGCCCGCGTCCGCGGACCCGCGCCTCGCGGACGACCTCGACCCTCGCCTGCCCCGGCCGGGCGACGTCGTGACGGTGGAGGTCACGCGCTCGGCACCCCACCACCTCATCGCCGACTCGGCGCTCGCGGGCGGCTCGTTCGTGGTGCGCCGCACCCGCTCCGGCGACGCGTGGGCGACGCGCGAGCGCGCTCGCCTCGGCGGTGGCGACGACGACCACGGGCACGGGCACGGCGGCGGCGCCCCGTCCGGCCCGGTCGTCCTGGGCCTCCCCACGCTCCGCGCCTGAGCCGCTGATCCCGCCGGCGGACCCGACCGCGCGTGCCTGGCCGCGGCGGCCGGCGTCAGTCGTCCAGCGTTCCCGGGGGGAGCTGCGCGCCGATGGCGTGGAAGAGCTGCACGGCGGTCCCGAGACCGCACGAGACGGTCTGCGCGAGCTGGTCGTCCGTCGCGCCGTGCTCGAGGTCCACGGAGACCTCCGCGTAGAGCGCGAGCCGGCCCGCCTCCTCGCGGACGTAGACCTTGGGCCAGATGCGCTCGCGGTTCCAGTCGTTGACGGCCTGGAGGGTCACGAGGCGTGACTCGAGGGGGAGCGACGTCGACCAGCGACCCCGGACCTGGAGGATCTCGGACCGGTCGCCGAGCAGCAGGAACCAGAACCGGTGCCCGTCCCACGTCCCGGTGATGTCGCCGTCGTCGTCCACGCGGAAGTGGTAGCCGCGCCGCGTGAGGTGGTCGCCGATGCGCGCCATCGACAGCGCGCGCGGCAGCTCCTCCTCGCGCGGGAGCGAGTCGGGCGCCTTCGGGCGGCGGTTGCCGAACAGGCGCGTGAACCAGTTGGTACGGGCCTGCGTCATGGCGCCTGCCTCGCGGGGTCGGGGTAGAACTCGTCGAGCGCGTCGAAGAACATCGACCCGGTGCTCAGCCCGCACTGGAGGAGCTGGTCGAGCTGGTCGTCCGTCACCCCGTGCTCGAGGTCCACGGTCACCTCGGTGAAGACCTGGATCATCCCGTTGTCGCGCACGCGCGTGTACGTCTTGGGCCAGATCCGGTCCGCGTTCCACTCGTTGCAGAACTCGAGGATCTCCTCCAGCCGCTCGAGCGCGAGGTCGCGGTTCCACTGACCGCGGACCTGGAGGATCTCGTCGCCGTGGCCGAAGAGCAGGAAGTAGAAGAGCCGACCGTGCCACAGCCCGCCCACGTCACCGTCGGAGTCGACGAAGTAGCTGTAGCCGCTGTCCGTGATCCACTCGACCACCCGGGAGAGCGCCAGCGGGGTCGGGGGACGGAGCACGTCGGTCGCGACCTGTCCCAGCTCTCGCGCCAGGAGGTCCTCGACCTGCGACTGCAGATCGTCCCCGGCGCGGCCGGGCGCCGCCCCGCCGTCCGGAGCCCCGCCGGGATCACCGTCCCGCCGGTCGTCGTCGTCCCGCGCCCCGAAGAACCTCACCCACCCACCGTACTCGCGCGCGCCCCCGCACGTCGCATCGCGGACCTCGTCCGTCGTCGCCCGTGGCAACGCACCCGGGCCGCTGCACGACGTCCGCACGGAACGGCCCCGCCGCATCGACCCGTGCCGTGGGGCGCCGCCGCCCCTGCTGCCGTCCGTCGCCGGGTCCGGGCTGACCGGACCTCGTGCCGACGACGGCTACGGTGGGCCCGTGACCGTCCGCGCCGTCGTCCTGCCCGGTACCCCGCTCCTCGTCCCCGGCGCCGCGGGCGACACCACGGTGCTCGACGACACGCGCGCCGCGGCGCTCGCGGCGCTGGGCCGACTCGTGGACGGTGCCCGGGCCGTGCAGGGGGACGGGACCGCGCCCGTGGTCGTCGTCGCGCCGGGACCCGCGCCGGGACCCGCGCCGGGACCCGCGCCGGGATACGCGCCGACGCGGGGTCCGGCGCGAGCGTCGCTCGCGGCGGCGGGCGTCGCGGACGCCTGGCTCGACACCACGTGGGCGGTCGCGACACGCTCGGCCGCGCGGGACTGCCCGGTGGCGGGGGCAGCCGCGTCGGTGGGGCTCCTCGCGCTCGCCGGCGCGGGCTGGACGGGCCCCGTCGACGTCGTCGAGCTCGACGACGCCGACGCACCCGCCGCGCACGCGCTCGGCGCGCGCCTCGCCCGGCAGGGCGCGCGCCTCGTCGTCGTGCACGACCCGCGGGCCGCGGCGCCGGACGCGGTGCTCGCCGGGTTCGGCGCCGCGCCCGACGCCGGGCACCGGCACGTCGCGACGGGGGAGTACGAGCAGCGCCGCTACGAGGTGCGCTGGTACTACGACGTCGCCCCTTGCGCCCCGGCCGGCAGGTCCGTCAGCCGCTGAGCCCCGCGCCGACGGCCGCGGCGTCCTGCTCGCGACCGAGGCGACGCAGGGTCGCGACGAGCTCGTTGGCGACCAGCGTCCGCGCGTCGCGGTCGTGGACGATCGCAAAGCCCTCCATCGCGGACTCGAGGAGGTCGACGGCCTCCGCGTCGGCACCGGCCTCGCAGCGGGAGCGCCCCGCGAGCCAGAACGCGTGGGCCGCGTCGCCGACCTGCCCCGCGCGCGCGAACTCCTCGGCCACGGCCTCGGCGAGCGTCGCGGCGGCGTCGAGCTCTCCCGCGGTCGCCAGCAGGCGCGCGCGGGTGTCCCGCAGGTCGCGGCGCTCCTGCTCGTCGGCCGCCGTGTCCCGCTCGACGAGGTCGGCAGCGCGGGGGACCTGCTCGGCGACGGCCGGACCTGCCGCGTCGAGGTCGTCCAGCGTGCGCTGGAGCTGCGCGAGCGCTCCGGTCACGTCGCCGCGCCCGGCCTCCAGCCGGGCGTACGCACGGACGATCGGGCCGACGAACCGGGGTGCGACTCCACCCGCGCGGACCAGCGCGAGGGCGCGCACGAACGCCGGGGCGGCGCCCTCGTCGTCGCCCTCGACCGCGGCGAGCTGGGCCGCCTCGGCGAGCGCGAACCCGGCCCGGTCGAGGTGGCCCGCCGACTCCAGCAGCGCCGACGCGCGCCGCAGGAGCTGGGCCGCGCGCACCGGGTCCTCGCCCGCGACGTCGTCGGCGAGCCGGAGCATCCCCTCGGCGTCGGTCGGCTCGGCCGAGGCCTGCCCGACGTGCCCGGAGCCGTGCTCCGTACCGAGGTCCGCGCCGGTCGCACTGCCGGGGAGCGAGGGGGTCGCGCCGCCCGACGAGGACGTCGCCCGGACGTCCGCGCCGTCGTCGCCCACCGCGAGACCGGCCGGGTCGCCCGCTCCGGGCTCCGGCGCGGGCGACAGGACCGAGAGGTCGACGCGGAGCGTGCGGGACCCCTGGTCCCACGCGGCCCGTAGACGCTCGGACGCGGCAGGCGTGCCGTTGCGGGCGTCGAACGAGGATGCGAGGTCGGCCGCCTCGCGGCGGACCCAGTCGTCAAGCTCCGCGACGGTCGTCGCGGGCACGTCGCGCAGGGCGAGCGGCGCGTCCGCGTGCTCGGCCCGCAGCACGCCTGTGGCGACGCTCACGCTCGTGAGGAAGCCGAGACGGTCGCCCGGCGAGTCGGCCTCGGTGAGGAACGCCTGGTGCTCGCCGAGCAGGCGCAGCGCGCGCGACGCGTTGCCCGTGCGCGCGAGGAACTCGACGTGCCGGCCCTTCGGGCCCGTCATCGAGACCCCGGTGTCGAGGTGTCGCAGACCGCGCCGGTGCGTGCGGGCGGCAGCCTCGGCGTCGCCGACCTCCACGTACGCGAGCTGGAGGTGGGAGAGCATGTCACCGGGCTCGGTGGCGCACGCCGGCGACCCCTGGAGTACCTGCTCGAGGAGCCGGATGCCCTCCTCGTGGCGGCCCGTCTCGAAGAGGTACGCGGCGCGGTCGCCGGGCTCGCACGCCTCGCACTGGGAGTACTCGTCCCGCGGGGTCGCGACCCATGCGCGATACGCGTCCTCGACGTCCGCGCCGCCCCGCTCGCGGGCCCACTCGAAGCGCTCCAGCTCGACGGCGTTCGTCCCGTTCCCCGCGAGCGCGTAGCGCCGCGCCATGTCGTCGAGCGTGCGCTCGATCTGCGCGGCGGGGACGGCGGGGAACTCCATGAGGTGCCCGACCATCCACTTGAACGACCAGAAGAGCGAGTGCGCGTCCTCCGCGTCGAAGTGCTCGGGGTGCTCGTCCCACCAGCGCAGCATCTTGGTGAACGGCAGGTAGGCCTTGGTGACCTCGCCGCCCCAGACGTACGACTCGACGAGGACGAAGAGCGCGTACGCGCGCGCTCCCTCCGGCCCCTCGGCCTCGACGCGCTCGACCTCGGCCGCGGCGGCCGTGGAGCGGGCGAGGCCGTAGGGCATGCGGCGGACGTCGTACAGCGCGGCGTTCACCTGGTCCACGGACCGGGTCATCGGTTCTCCTCGTCGGTGTGCTCGGTGTGCTCGGTGTGCTCGGTGTGCTCGGTGTACTGGCGGGGGCGGGGGTTTGCGAGGGCGCGGGCCAGCAGGAGCGACAGCGAGTCGTTCATGAGCGCGGCCTCGACGGGCTGGAGCGCCTTGCCCGACGCCAGCACCGCGGTGACGTACAGGGACCGGGCTCCCGCGGCACGGACGTCGGCGTCGGGACTCGCGAGCAGGTCGCGCACCGTGTCGTTCGCGTCGTTGAGGACCAGCCGACGAGGGCGGGCCGGGCCGCTGAGACCCGCGAGGATCTCGCCCCACAGGTCGTCCGTCTCGGCCACGCGGGCCGCCTCGCGCGCGTGGTCGCCGTCGCGGTCGTGCAGCAGCATCGCGGGCAGGGCGTCCGGCTCGTACCGCCGCAGCACGACGTCGCAGTCCTGGTCGGCGAGCGCGGCGTCGACCGACGCGAGCGCCTCCGCGACCTCGAGCTCGCGCAGGGGCTCGACCTCGGCGAGGACGTGCGCGACGTCCGTGGCGGAGACCGGCGACAGCCGCCACTGCGGGAACCGCGCCGCGACGCGCTCGAGCAGGTCCGCGTCGTAGACGTACCCGCCGTTGACGACGGCTAGGCCCTGGGCGGCCGCGACCGGGGCGATGCGGCGGAACTCCTCCACGCTCGAGGCGTAGAGCAGGCGGCCCTCCGGTCGAGCGTCCGCGAGGTCGGCGAGCGTCCCGGCCCCGGCGGTCGTCTCGAACGGCAGCACGCGCGCCGCGACGTCGAGCATCTCGTCGTCGGTGAGCGCGAGGGCTCGGACCGCGAGGTGGTGGGTCTCGAGGAAGCGTCGCGCGAGGACCGTGTCCGCCGCGAGCGTCTCGAGCAGCCACCGGCGGACCTGCGCGCCGAGAGCGTCCCGGGTCGCGAGCAGGACCTCGTCCTCGTACAGGCCCTCGCGCGACGCGGTCGGACGCAGCACGGACGCGTCGAGCACGCACCGGACGAAGAACGCCCACGGGGGGAGCAGGTCGTCGACCGCGCTGCCGAGCAGCATGCGCTTGAGGTAGACCCGGTGCCGCGCCGTGGTCGTCGGCGCGACCGCGGCCGGGAGCACGTACGCCACGCCGGACAGGCCCGCGAGGGGCAGGTCGAGGTCGATCCGGGCGAGCGGGCCGAAGCCCAACGTCCGCTCGGCGTAGCGCGTCAGGGCCGCGTCGCGGGCAGCGGGCGTCGGGTGCGCGGCCCGCCAGGGGAGCTCGTCGCCGCTCAGTCGGCGCAGCACGACGGGGGCGGCGTCCGCGCCGTCGGCGGCTTCGCCGTCGAGACGCGTCTCGACGAGCAGCTCGACGGGCAGGAGCGAGCCGAAGTCCTGCGCGAGCGCGACCACCGTCTCCGGTGCGAGCCAGTGCTCGGTGTCCCGGCGCGGGCGCAGCCGCACGACGCTCCCCGGCTCCGCGGGCGCGTCCGGGTCGTCCGGGCCCAGCTCGACGAGCTCGTACCGGCCGTCCGCCCGGCCCCGCCAGCGGACCGGGGCCGCCCGTCCTCCCGAGGGCGACGGGCGGGCGGAGCGCGACACGAGCTCGATCTCGTCGGCGACCATGAACGCCGAGAGCAGCCCGATGCCGAACTGGCCCAGGAACTCCTCGCGCCCCGAGCCCAGCTCGACGTCGCGCTTGGAGCTGCGCCCGATGGTGGCGAGCAGCTCTTGCGCCTCGTCGCGGGTCAGGCCGACGCCCGAGTCGTGCACCTCGAGACCGCCGTCCGGGAGCGGGCGCAGCAGGATGCGGCTCGGGGTCTCCGGGCCCTCCAGGGCGACGCGCGCCGTGATCGCGTCGACCCCGTTCTGCAGGAGCTCGCGCAGGTACACGCGCGGGCTGGAGTACAGGTGCCGGGCGAGGAGGTCCACGACGCCCCGCAGGTCGACCTGGAACGCCGCCGTCGCGTCCCCGCCCGGGGCCGTGCCGTGCGGGTGGCGCCCGCCGTCGGTGCGCTCGTGCGCCGCGCTCACCGCGCGTCGACGTCGGCGGTGCCGTCGGGGACCACGCCCTGCGCCGCCGTGTCGGGGAAGCGCTCGTCGAGCGCGTCGAAGAACTGGAGGCCCGTGAAGAGGCCGCACTCGACGAGCTGGCCGAGCTGGTCGTCGGCCGCGCCGAACTCGAGGTCGGTCGCGACCTCGGTGTACACGGCGACCTGGTCGTCCTCGACCCGCGTGTAGACCTTGGGCCAGATCTTGTCGCGGTTGAACTCGTTGGCGACGAGCACGACCTGCGCCTCCGCCGCGGCGGGCAGCGTCCGGTTCCACCGGCCGCGGACCTGGAGGATCTCCTGCTTCTCGCCCATGAGGAAGAAGAAGAACACCTTGCCGTCCCAGTTGCCGCCGAGGTCTCCGTCGGAGTCGACGAAGTACTTCCAGTCGCGGCTCTTGAGGAACGCCTCGACCCGCTCGCGCGTCAGCGGCGCGTTCTGGCTCGTCGGGGCGGCGTCCGGCTTGGTGAAGAAACCCATGTCTCGAGTCCTTGTCGTCGGTGTCAGGGTCCGTGCACCGCCCGCGAGAGGGCAGGTCGGGGCACGCGACGGGGTTGGGTGGCGGGCCCGCGAGCAGGCGGACCGTCCACCGGACACACTACGCATCACCGCCCACACGACCCAGGTCCGGGCCACCCGGCCGGTACCGTTGCGCGGGTGAAAACCGAGCACGACCCGACCGGCGCGCGGGACGGGGGCGATCGGCGCGACCGCCGCGTCGTCGTCGCCGTCGTGGGCCCGACCGCCACCGGCAAGTCGGACCTCGCCCTCGACCTGGCCGAGCGGCTGTCCGTCCCCGGGGCTCCGGCGGAGATCGTCAACGCCGACGCCTACCAGCTCTACCGTGGCATGGACGTCGGCACCGCGAAGGTCCCCGTCGACGAGCGCCGCGGCGTGCGTCATCACCTGCTCGACGTGATCGACCCCGTCGAGGACGCGTCGGTCGCGCGCTACCAGGCCGAGGCCCGGCGCGTGCTCGACGAGATCGCCACGCGCGGGGCGCGCGCGGTCGTCGTCGGCGGGTCGGGCCTGTACGTGCGCGCGCTCCTCGACGACATGCGTTTCCCCGGGACCGACCCGGCCGTGCGCGCGGCGCTCGAGGCGCGCGCCGAGGCCGAGGGCACGCGCGCGCTGCACGACGAGCTGGCGCGGCGCGATCCCGCGGCCGCCGCGAGCATCGGCCCCGCCAACACGCGGCGGATCGTGCGCGCCCTGGAGGTCATGGAGCTCACGGGCGAGCCGTTCACGGCGAACCTCCCGCGGCAGGCCTACGTGCGCCCGACCGTCCAGGTCGGTCTCGACTGCGACCGCGAGGTCCTCGACGCGCGGGTGGCGGGACGGGTCGAGCGCATGTGGGCGCAGGGACTCGTCGACGAGGTGCGCCGCGTCGAGGCGCAGGGCATGGGCCGGACGGCGCGGCGCGCCGTCGGGTACGCCGAGGTCCTGGCCGCGCTCCACGGGGAGACGACCGAGGACGCGGCGCGCGAGGCGGTCACCGCCAACACGCGTCGCCTCGCGCGCAAGCAGATGGGCTGGTTCGGCCGCGACCCGCGCGTGCACTGGCTCGACGCGCAGTCCCCGACCCGCGTCGAGGACGCGCTGACCCTCGTGGCCCGGGCGGACGAGCACGCGGACGCCGTCGCGCGGGGCGACGTCCCCGAGCCGGACGAAGCGGACAGCGACGCCCCGGTGCGCCGTAGTCTGGGCTCATGACGCGCACCCGCTTCACCAAGGGCCACGGGACCCGCAACGACTTCGTGCTGCTCGCCGACACGAAGGGCGAGCTCGACCTCACGCCCGAGCTCGTGCGCGCGCTCGCCGACCGCCGCGGCGGGATCGGTGGCGACGGGGTCATCCGCCTCGTGCCGACCGCGCTCGTGCCCGAGTCGCGCGAGGTTCTCGCCGAGGACCCGCACGCCATCTGGTTCATGGACTACCGCAACGCCGACGGTTCGGTGGCCGAGATGTGCGGCAACGGCGTGCGCGTGTTCGCCGCGTTCGCCGAGCGGCTCGGGCTCGTGAGCTTCGCGGGCGGGACCGAGGTGCCCGTCGGGACGCGCGCGGGCGTCAAGCGCGTGCGCAAGGAGGCCGACGGCTGGTTCGCGGTCGACATGGGCCGCTGGTTCCTCCCGGGCGGTCGACCCGCGCTGCACGACGGCTACGACGCGACGGTCATCGTGCGCGGCTGGGAGGTCCCGCGGCCCGCGCTGAGCGTCGACCTCGGCAACCCCCACACCGTGCTCGCCGTCGCGCGCGAGGACCTGCTCGACCGCGCCGACCTCACGGAGGCGCCCGTCGTCGAGCCGCACCCGACGCACGGGACGAACGTCGAGCTCGTGGTGCCGCTCGGCGAGACGACGGCCGACGACGGCACGCTCGTCGGGCGCGTCCGCATGCGCGTGCACGAGCGCGGGGTCGGGGAGACGCCGTCGTGCGGGACCGGCGCGTGCGCCGCGGCGCTCGCGGTCCGCGTCTGGGGCGGTCCGGACGCGCCGGACACCTGGCTCGTCGACGTCCCGGGCGGGACCGTCCGCGTGAGGGCGCTCGAGGGGGACCGTGTCGAGCTCGCGGGGCCTGCCGAGCTCGTGTACGCGGGCGAGGTCGACCTCGCGTCGTTCCTGCCCGCCCCCGCGGCGGCGGGGCCCGAGGGGGACGACGGGTCGGAGGCCGCCCGACGCACCGACTCCGGTGAGGGCGCCCCTGACGGGACGCCGGACCCGGAGCGCACCGCGGTCTGACGGACTGCTGCGCCCTCGGTCCGGCGGACCGGTCGCGTCGCGTCGGTCCGGCTCAGCCCGGCGCCACGACCTCCAGGACCCGGAAGCCCTTCGCGCTCGCGGCGCGCTCGACGACCGCGCCCGGCAGAAGGGGCGGCAGCGCCTCGGCGAGCCAGCGCTGGAGCGAGTCGGACCCGAGGTTGCGCTGCACGACGAGGTGCGCGCTCGCGCCCGGCGCGAGGCGCGGGAGCCAGTGCAGCAGCATCGAGTGCAGGACGTCCTTGCCGACCCGGATCGGCGGGTTGGACCACAGGGCGGCGAGCGCGACGTCGTCGGGCACGTCGTCGGGGCCGACGGCGCGGACGTTCGGCAGGCCCAGCCGCTCCGCGTTGCGCCGCACGAGGTCGAGCGCTCGCTCGTTGACGTCGACGGCCCACACGGTCGCGTCCGGGGCCTCGAGCGCCATCGTCAGCGCGACGGGGCCCCAGCCGCAGCCGAGGTCGAGGACGTGGGCCGGGCCGGCGCCGGCCCGGGCCGCCACGACCTCGTCGAGCGGCGGGATGGTGCGGAGCAGGACCTGCGTGCCGAGGTCGAGGCGACCGGGGGAGAAGACGCCGGACGCGACCTCGACCTCCACGTCCCGGCCTGCCAGGCGCACCGAGATCGTGCGGCGCTCGGCGGCGGAGGCCGGCTTCGCGGTGAAGTAGTGGTCGTGCGAGCCGTCCTGCGCGGGGTCGGCGGCGGGGTCCTGGTCCTCGGTCACGTCGGCCGATCCTACGCGGGGGCGTCCCTCGACGACGCCGGCCCGGCCCCTCGGCACGGGCCTCACCCGCTTATCCGCTGGCCTCGGGACGATTTTCCGTGCCACGCTTGTTCTCCTACCACGGCGCACGAGCGCCGCTCCCTGACGAAAGGCGGCACATGAGCGCTACCCCGGCAAACACCCCAGCGACCCCCACCCCGGCTCAGGACGAGCCGACCGGCGCGACGCGGGACATCGCGAGCGACGTCGTGGCACGGGTTCTCGCTCGGGCCGGGACGGCGCGCGCCGAGGGCGGGACGGTCCACGCACAGCACGACGGCGAGCAGCTCGAGCTCGAGGAGCGCAGCGCGCTGCGCCGCGTGGTCGGTCTCTCGACCGAGCTCGAGGACGTCACCGAGGTCGAGTACCGGCAGCTGCGACTCGAGAAGGTCGTGCTCGTCGGGCTGTGGAGCCCCGGCTCCGACCCGCGCGAGGACGGCGCGCCGAGCTCCGCGGAGGAGGCCGAGATCTCGCTGCGCGAGCTCGCGGCCCTCGCCGAGACGGCGGGCTCCCAGGTGCTCGACGGCGTCATCCAGCGCCGCGCGAAGCCCGACCCGGGCACGTACCTCGGCTCCGGCAAGGCGGCGGAGCTCGCCGACGTCGTCGCCGCCAGCGGCGCGGACACCGTCGTGATCGACGGCGAGCTCGCGCCCTCCCAGCGTCGTGCGCTCGAGGACATCGTCAAGGTCAAGGTGATCGACCGGACCGCGCTGATCCTCGACATCTTCGCCCAGCACGCCAAGTCCCGGGAGGGCAAGGCCCAGGTCGAGCTCGCCCAGCTCGAGTACCTCCTCCCGCGCCTGCGCGGGTGGGGCGAGTCGATGTCTCGGCAGGCCGGCGGCCAGGTCGGCGGCGCCGGCGCGGGCATGGGGTCGCGCGGCCCCGGTGAGACGAAGATCGAGCTGGACCGCCGCCGCATCCGCAACCGCATGGCGAAGCTCCGCCGCGAGATCCAGGCGATGGCCCCGGGGCGCGAGACCAAGCGCGCCTCGCGCAAGCGGCACGCCGTGCCGTCCGTCGCGATCGCCGGCTACACGAACGCGGGCAAGTCGAGCCTGCTCAACGCGATCACGGGAGCGGGCGTGCTCGTCGAGAACGCGCTGTTCGCGACGCTCGACCCGACGGTGCGCCGCACGCGCACCGAGGACGGCCGCGTCTACACGCTCGCCGACACCGTGGGGTTCGTGCGCGCGCTGCCGCACCAGCTCGTCGAGGCGTTCCGCTCGACGCTCGAGGAGGTCGGCGACGCCGACCTGCTGCTCCACGTGGTGGACGCGTCGCACCCCGACCCGGAGGGTCAGATCGCGGCGGTCCGGCACGTCCTGGCCGACATCCCGGGCGTGGAGGACGTGCCCGAGGTGATCGTCCTGAACAAGGCGGACCTCGCGGACCCGGAGACCATCGCGCGCATCCGCCTGCGCGAGCGGCGCACGGTCGTCGTGTCGGCGCACACGGGCGAGGGGATCGAGCACCTGCGCGAGCTCATCGCGCACGAGCTCCCGCGCCCGGACGTGGAGATCGACGTCGTCGTGCCCTACCACCGTGGTGACCTCGTGCACCGCGTGCACACCGAGGGCGAGATCGACCACGAGGAGCACACGCCCGAGGGCACGCTCCTGCGGGGTCGTGTCGCCCAGGCGCTCGCGACCGAGCTCGTCGGGGTCTCGACGCAGGGCTGAGCACGTCGCCCCGGGAGGCCGGCCCGACGTCCTCCGCGACCCCGTACGGCATGCGTCGTGCGGGGTCGTGCCGCGCCCGCGCCGTCGTCCACAGGGCGGCCGGCCCGTGGGCGCCCGACCGTAGACTCGGCGGGTGCCCCCCTCCACACGACCCGCCCCCGACCGCGTCGACGCCGAGGGGTCGGGCACGACGGCCGGCACCCCGGGTATGGGCGACGTGCCCGAGGTGGACGCGCTCCTCGACGTCGCCGTCACGCGCCTGGGCGGTGCGCGGCGCGACGGCCAGCACGCGATGGCGCGCGCGGTCACCGAGGCGATCGAGGGGTCGGAGCACCTCGTCGTCCAGGCGGGCACGGGCACGGGCAAGTCGCTCGGGTACCTCGTGCCGGCCGTGCGGCACGCCGTCGCGACGGACGAGCGGGTGATCGTCTCGACGGCGACCCTCGCGCTCCAGCGTCAGGTCATCACGCGCGACCTGCCGCTCGTCGCCGACGCCGTGGCGGACCGTCTCCCGCGGCCCGCCACGATCGCGCTGCTCAAGGGGTGGCACAACTACCTGTGCGTCCACAAGGTCGCGGGCGGGTACCCCGCCGACGAGCCGACGCTGTTCGACCTGCCGGGCGAGTCCGCGGGAGCCGCCGACCACCCCGCCGCGCGCGGCGGGACCAGCGCGGCCGCGCTCGGAGAGCAGGTCGTGCGGCTGCGGGAGTGGGCCGACGAGACGTCGACCGGCGACCGGGACGACCTGGTGCCCGGCGTGAGCGACAAGGCGTGGCGTCAGGTCTCGGTCACCGCCCTCGAGTGCCTCGGCCAGCGGTGCCCGATGCTCGCCGAGTGCTTCCCCGAGAAGGCGCGCGCGACGGCCCGCGAGGCCGACGTGGTCGTGACCAACCACGCGATGCTCGGCATCGCCGCGATGGGTTCGCCCGGCGTGCTGCCCGAGCACGACGTGCTCGTCGTCGACGAGGCGCACGAGCTCGCGGACCGGGTGACGGCGGCCGCGACGGTCGACCTGTCGGTCCCGGCGATCGAGAGCGCGGCACGGCTCGCGCGCCGGCACGGCGGCGTCACGACGGACGCGCTCGACGCGGCGTCGGCGGCGTTCGGGACGGTCGTCGGCGCTCTGCCCGCCGAGCGGTTCCCGGACGGGCTGCCCGACGCCGCGCGCTCGGCCGTCGCCGCGGTGCGCGACGCGGCGCGCGAGGTCCTCTCGACGCTCAAGCCCGAGACCGGGGTCACCAAGCCCGCCCAGCCGGACTCCGGGCTGAAGATGGCCCAGTCGACCATGCTCCAGCTCTTCGAGGTCGCCGAGCGCATGGCCGCCGACCCGACCGGGCACGACGTGCTCTGGTGCTCCCGCCCCGGCGAGGGCGGCTGGTCGGCCGACCGGTTCGGCGAGGGCGCCAGCCGCCTGCACGCCGCCCCGCTCGGCGTCGCCGGTCTCATCCGCACCCACCTGCTCGCCGAGCGGACCGGGGTGTTCACGTCCGCGACGCTCGCACTCGGCGGGAGCTTCGACGCCGTCGCGCGCACCTTCGGCCTCGGGAACGGCGGCGAGGGCGGCGACGCCGACGCGCCGCGGTGGCGCGGGCTCGACGTCGGGAGCCCGTTCGACTACGCGCGGCAGGGCATCCTCTACGTCGCCAAGCGCCTGCCCACTCCGGGCCGCGAGGCGTCGACGGAGCACCAGCTCGACGAGATCGCGGCCCTCGTCGAGGCTGCGGGCGGGCGCACGCTCGGCCTGTTCTCGTCGCGCCGCGCCGCGGTCGCCGCGGCGGAGGCGATGCGCGAGCGGCTCGACGTGCCGGTCCTGTGCCAGGGCGACGACCAGCTCCCGACGCTCGTGCGCGAGTTCGCCGCCGACCCGGCGACGTGCCTGTTCGGCACGCTGTCGCTGTGGCAGGGCGTCGACGTGCCGGGCCCGTCGTGCCAGCTCGTGCTCATCGACCGCATCCCGTTCCCGCGCCCGGACGACCCGGTGAAGTCGGCCCGGGCCCGTGCGGTCGAGGCCGCGGGCGGCAACGGGTTCATGCAGGTCTCCGCGACGCACGCCGCGCTCCTGCTGGCGCAGGGCGCCGGCCGGCTCGTGCGGTCCACGGCGGACCGGGGCGTGGTCGCGGTCCTCGACCCGCGTCTCGTGACCGCGCGCTACGGCACGTTCCTCACGCGGTCCATGCCGGGGTTCTGGCAGACGACCGACCGCGACGTCGCTACCGCTGCGCTCCGGCGCCTCGCCGCCCTAGGCTGAGTCCTTCCCGCGAGCATCAGGGAATCCAGCGAACTTTCACGGAGGCGAGATGACGACGAGCACGTCCCCGCAGGGCACCGGCGACGCGACCACGGGCGGTCCGGGAGGGGGAGCGCGGACCACGAAGCTCGCGATCGTCGGGGCCGGCGCGGTCGGGTCGACGCTCGCGTACGCGGCCCTCATGCGCGGCGCCGCGCGCACGGTGGCGCTCCTGGACGTCAACAGGGCGAAGGTCGAGGCGGAGGTGCTCGACCTCCAGCACGGCATCCAGTTCATGCCGATGGCTCGGGTCGAGGGCTCGGACGACGTCGCGGTGTGCGCGGGGGCGGACGTGGTCGTCGTGACGGCGGGGGCGAAGCAGAAGCCCGGCCAGACGCGGCTCGACCTCGCCGAGGGCACGATCGGCCTCATGCGCACGATCCTGCCCGGGCTGGTGGAGGTCGCCCCGGACGCGGTCTACGTCATGGTGACCAACCCCGTCGACATCGTCACGTACGCGGCGCTCAAGTTCTCCGGGCTGCCGCCGACGCAGCTCTTCGGCAGCGGGACGGTGCTCGACTCGTCGCGCCTGCGCTTCCTCGTGGCCCAGCACTGCGGCGTCGCGGTGCAGAACGTCCACGCGTACATCGCGGGCGAGCACGGCGACAGCGAGATCCCCCTGTGGAGCTCCGCGACCATCGGCGGCGTGCCGCTGCTCGAGTGGCCCGGCCTCGGCGGGCGGGGGCCCCTCACGGGGGAGGTCCGTGACGACATCGCGCGCGAGGTCGTGCAGTCGGCCTACCGGATCATCGAGGGCAAGGGCGCGACGAACTACGCCGTCGGGCTCGCGGGCACGCGCATCATCGAGGCCGTGCTCGACGACGAGCACCGCATCCTGCCGGTCTCGACGCTCCTGGACGGCGCGTACGGGCTCGACGACGTGTGCCTCTCGCTGCCGACGCTCGTCGACCGCCGGGGCGCCGCCGAGCGGGTCGAGGTCCCGCTGGCCGACGAGGAGCTCGCCGGCCTGCGCTCGTCCGCCGAGTCGCTGCGCGCCGTCGCCCGCCGCTTCGGTCTCTGACCGGCCGGGCCCGGCGGCCGGGCCAGAGCACCGCGAGAGCCGGGTGGTCGACGACCACCCGGCTCTCGGCGTGCTGCGGGGTGGGACCCCGGTCGCTCAGAGGCTGCGCAGGACGGAGACGACGCGCCCGAGGACCTGGGCGTCGTCGCCCGGGATCGGGTCGTACGCGGCGTTGTGCGGCATGAGCCACACGTGGCCGTCCGCGCGACGCAGAGACTTCACCGTGGCCTCGCCGTCGATCATCGCCGCGACGATCTCGCCGTTCTCCGCGACCGGCTGGCGGCGCACGACGACCCAGTCCCCGTCGCAGATCGCGGCGTCGATCATCGAGTCGCCCTGGACCCGCAGGAGGAAGAGCTCGCCCTCGCCGACGAGCTGGCGGGGCAGCGGGAAGACGTCCTCGACGACCTGCTCCGCGAGGATCGGCCCGCCGGCGGCGATGCGACCGACGACCGGGACGTACGACGGCGCGGGGTGCGCCTCGTCGTACGCGGGCTGGGGCGCGGCGCCCGCCGTCCCGAGCGGGGTCGCGCGGCGCGCGTCGTCCGGCTGGACGACCTCGATCGCGCGGGGGCGGTTCGGGTCGCGCCGCAGGAAGCCCTTGCGCTCGAGCGTCGTGAGCTGGTGCTTCACGGACGACGGGCTCGTCAGGCCGACGGCCTCGCCGATCTCCCGCATGCTCGGCGGGTAGCCACGCTGCTCGACGCAGGCGCGGATGGTCTCGAGCACGAGGCGCTGCCGCGGCGTGAGCCCGTCACCCCCCGCCGACCCGTCCGGGAGCTCGCGCACCTCGGCGAGCCCCCGTGCCCTGTCCGTGCCTCGTGCCGCCATGGTCGCTCCGCCTTCGTCCGTCGCGGCCGCCGACGCCTCCCGGCCTGCGGCCTCCCCTCCCCGGGGCGTGCGCCTCGGGACCTCGGTCGTTCCTCCAGGTCCGAGCGGACATGTCCGGCGAACCGACCTGACACCAGGCTAGGGGAGGTTGCGACACGAATCAAACACCTGTTCGAGCATGTCTCGACTCTGTCGGTCGTTCGTGATAGACCTTCGTACAGGTGTTCTACGTACACGTGTTCGACCGACCCGGTCGGCACGGAGGCAAGAGGCTCGCGGCGTCCGATCGACCGGGGAAGGCGATCGGGCCCGCGGGCCGGGACGGAGCAGGCATGGATGCGATGGCGATCTCTGCGGTCGGGCCGCTCGGCCGCGCTGGCGGGGCTGCGGCGCCGGAGCGCGCGGGCGAGCGGCCGCTGCGGCTCACGCGGCGGGGCCGCGTGGTCCTCGTGCTCCTTGCGGCCGTGCTGCTGCTGCTCGCCGCGCGCGTGGGCGTCGCCGTCGCGGGCGCGCCGGGCGAGCCCGTGGAGGTCCGGGTCCACGTCGTCACCGCAGGGGAGACGCTGTGGGAGCTCGCGCAGGGCGTGGCGGCTCCGGGCGAGGACCTGCGGGACGTCGTGAACGGGCTCGCCGAGCTCAACGGGCTCTCGTCGTCGGGCCTCCAGGCCGGGCAGAAGATCCTCCTCCCGGCGTCCGCCTAGGGCGTGTCTCCCAAGACGCCAGCTGCGTAGCATCTCGTGGGTGAGCAAGTCCTCGTCTGGAGCGGTCCCATCGGCAGGTCATGCTCGTGAACCCTTGGCGAGTCTCCCGGTGACGGTGTTCTCTCGGCGTTCAGAACTCGATGGGGCTGTGGAGGAGCTCACTGCCCGAGGGCTTCAGGTAGTGGTACTTGATGCTGGTTCCTGGTCGACGGGCCCGGAAGTGCATCGCGGTCTCGCAGTGGCGTTGGACTTTCCCGCCTACTACGGCCGGAATCTCGATGCGCTGAACGACTGCCTTTCAGACGTTGTCGCACGGGAGTATGGCTGGCAGCCGTCGGCGGCGGGCCTGGCGCTGGTGTTCCTCGGGTTCGACCGCTTCGCCGCGGCACTGCCTGACTTCGCTCCGGCCTTGATGGACATCTTTGTCACCCAGGCGCGCGGCGCGGCCGAGGCTGGCGCCACGATGGCGTTGCTCCTACAGAGCGACGACCGTGAACTCGGCAGCGACTCGATGGGCGCTCCCCGTGCCGTTGGGCTGTGACGAACGTCGAGACTGGGCCCAGGTACGAGTTAGTCAGGGAAGCCAGAGCAGGATCGCTGCGAGAACGGCGCCACCGCGGTAGACGAGCGCGTGCTTGTCGTAGCGGGTCGCGAGTGCTCTCCACTGCTTGATGCGGTTGAAGAACCGCGCGACCGTGTTGCGGCCCCGGTAGGTGACGCGGTCATAGGTCACGGGCCGACCACCGCGTGACCCGCGTCGGCGACGGTGGGCCTGCTGGTCACGCGGCTCGGGGATGACCGCGACGATGCCGCGCCGGCGCAGCTCTGACCGGATCGCGCGCGAAGAGTACGCCTTGTCGCCCAACACGGCGTCGGGAGTGGTGCGCGGGCGTCCCGCCCCTGCCCGAGGGACCCGGATCGCGTCCAACAGCGGCAGACACATCGGCGCGTCACCGCCCTGGCCCGGTCCCACGAGCACCGCGAGCGGTCGCCCGTCGCCGTCGACCGCGGCGTGGATCTTCGTCGACAACCCGCCCCGAGAGCGACCCAAGGCGTGGTCAGCCGGTTCTCGCCGTTCCGGATTCTTGTGATTCGCCAGTGCCCCCCGTGGTCCGCGGCAACGTGGCGGCGTGCTGGTGCGCCCGGTTGATCGTGGAGTCCACGCTCACCCGCCAGTCGATAACTCCGTTCGCGTCCGCGCGAGCCTGCAAGGCCGCCAGGATCTTGTCCCACGTCCCGTCGCGCGAGAACCGCGCATGGCACTTCCACGCGGTCTGCCACGGGCCGAACCGCTCGGGAAGATCACGCCACGCGACCCCGGTCCGATACCGGTGAACGATCCCCTCTACGACCTGACGATGATCCCGGCACGGACGCGAGCGGCCCGACACCTTCGGCATCAACGGGCCGATCACTGCCCACTGCTCGTCCGACAACTCCCGACCACGTTCCACGACCGCACACTCTGCAGCATCGGGGCTGCGCGACTAGGGAGACACGCCCTAGGGGGCGCGCGCAGTCCGTCGTCGTCGGCGGGTCCGAGTCCGGTGTGACGCAGGACACGGCAGGAAACCCTCGTGTGTCGGGTCGCAGGGGTTGCATCCCTGATTAGGCGCACCTAAGTTAGTGTCACCTCACAACGCCGGCTGGGGGGCTGGGCGGACGAGGCGAGGAGCGCGCGGTCCACCGCGACTCCTGTGCACGTCGCCGCGCGTGAGGCGAGTCACGCGCGTGATGGGGACGGGGGCGTCCCGACGGGGGCGGTCGATCACGACCGCCCCCGTTCTGCTGTCCACGGGCGGCCGCCTGTGCGCCGTCGTCCCACCCTCGACGGGGTCCCGTCGTCGGAGGCGTGTTGCACCGCCCCGCCGCGACGGCATACGTTCGTCGCGCCGACCCGTCGGCGCGAACCCGCGGAGGAGCCCGCCATGCACTGCCCGTTCTGCCGCCACGCGGACTCCCGCGTCGTCGACTCGCGCACCTCGGACGACGGCGCGTCGATCCGTCGGCGCCGCCAGTGCCCCGAGTGCAACCGCCGCTTCACGACGATCGAGACCGCGAGCCTGTCCGTGGTCAAGCGCTCGGGCGTCACGGAGCCCTTCTCGCGCGAGAAGATCGTCAACGGCGTGCGCAAGGCCTGCCAGGGACGCCCCGTCAACGAGGACGACCTGGCGGTGCTCGCGCAGCGCGTGGAGGAGACGATCAGGGCGAGCGGCAGCGCGGAGCTCGACGCGTACGAGATCGGGCTCGCGATCCTCGGGCCGCTGCGTGAGCTCGACGAGGTCGCGTACCTGCGCTTCGCGAGCGTCTACCAGGCGTTCGACTCGCTCGAGGACTTCGAGAGCGCCATCACCTCGCTCCGGGTCGAGCGCGAGGAGCGCGAGTCGGCGGCACGGGCCGATGGCCCGGACGGCGCCGCTCCCGCCGAGGACGTGCGCGAGGAGCCCGCGCCCCACGCCTGAGACGGCGACACCGTGCCCCGTCGTCGCTCGCGCGCCGTGGCCACCGGACCGCGTCCGCGGTGCTAGAGGTCGCTGGACCGCGAAGCCCAGATGTTGATGCCCGTGTCCGCGGGCAGGGCGTCGACCGCGGCGAGCTCCTCCGCGGTGAGAGCCGGCGCGTCGAGCGCGGCGAGGTTCTCGTCGAGCTGGCGTGTCGAGCTGGCGCCGAGCAGGACCGTGGTGACGCGTTCGTCCCGCATCGCCCAGAGGATCGCCGTCGTGGCGAGGCTGCGCCCGTGGGCGCGCGCGAGGCCGTCGAGCCGGCGCACGTGGTCGAGGTTCGCGTCCGAGAGGAACGCCGGACGCAGCGGCCCGCCGCGCGCCGCACGGGAGTCGTCCGGGACCCCGCGCAGGTACCGGTCGGTGAGCATCCCCTGGGCGAGCGGCGAGAAGGCCACGACGCCGAGGCCCTCGGCCCCGGCGACGTCGAGCACGGACGCCCCCGCGGGATCGTGCGGGTCGGGCTCCTCGACCCACCGGTTGAGCATCGAGTACGACACCTGGGTCACGACCAGGTCGACGCCGAGCCGCTCCGCGACGCGCAGCGCCTCCCGGGTGCGGCGCGCCGAGTAGGAGGAGATGCCCGCGTACCGCGCGCGCCCCGAGCGGACCGCCGTGGCGAGCGCGCCGACGGTCTCCTCGAGCGGCGTCGTCGGGTCGAAGCGGTGGGAGTAGAAGATGTCGACGTGGTCGAGCCCGAGGCGGCGCAGCGACGCGTCGAGGGAGGAGAGCAGGTACTTGCGCGAGCCGCCCTCGCCGTAGGGGCCCGGTCCCATGCGGTAACCGGCCTTGGTCGTCACGACGAGCTCGTCGCGCACCGGCCGCAGCTCGCGCGCGAGCAGGTGACCCAGCGACTCCTCCGCCGCTCCGCCCGGCGGCCCGTAGTTGTTCGCGAGGTCGAGGTGGGTCACCCCGCGGTCGACCGCGTGGAGCACGATCTCGCGCTGGGTCGCCCGGGGGTCGGCGTCGCCGAAGTTCTGCCACAGGCCCAGCGAGACGGTCGGCAGCGCGAGCCCGGAACGACCGAGGCGGCGGTGCGGCGGCGGGGCGCCGTCCGTGGGCGACGGCGGCGCGCTCGGTCGGGAGGCGGGGGCAGGAGAGGCGTCGGGCGGCACGGTGCCGACGCTACCGGACGCCGTCCGACGGCCGTCGGGGAGCCGGCGAGCCGGGGACAAATCAGGTGGCGTCCGGCGACGGGGTGCGGGAGGCTGGCGAGGTGCCCGCACCGTCGGGCCGACACCGCAGTGCACGACCGAGTTCCCCATCGACGAGGAGACCGCCATGGCGTCCGACCAGCAGCGATCCGCTGCAGACACCGCACCGACCGACGAGGCCAAGGCGAAGTTCCGGGAGGCGCTCGACCGGAAGAACGCGGCGCGCCACCGCACGGCGGACGGCGAGTCCAACACCGGGTCGGTGCACGGTTCCGAGACCGTCGGCCCCGTCCAGCGCACGTTCCGCCGCAAGTCCGGCTGACCTCCGTCCCGTCGTCCGGTCGTCCCGCAACGGGGCGGCCGGACGACGCATGTCCGGGGTCAGTCCTCCGACCGGGCGAAGCGCCGTCCCGTGAGCTCACGGGCCTCGACCACGACCCACTCCTCGGTCGGCACGTCGACCGTGGGGACCAGCGGGTCCGCACCGTCCTGGACGGCGTCCACCTCGTGCTCGCTCCGGACCCGGTGGGCGGTCCCCCGGGCGACCACGCTCCACGCCCCGTCGTCGTCGACGTGGTCCCACTCGAGCGCGACGCGCTCGTTGGTCGCGAGGGTCGCGAGCTTGGTCCCCGGCACGGTGCGGAACGCGAGCGTGCGCTGGTGCGCCCGCACGGTGACGGGGTAGATGTCCGGCTCGCCCCGCACGCTCACGGCGAGGCGTGCGACGTGGGTCCCCTCCACGAGGTCCCACGACGCGTCGGCGTCGAGGATCTGCGGCCCGTCGTGCGTGTATCCGGTCATGCCTCATCGTGGCACCGACGCGGACGCGGCGCTCAGCGGCGAAGGTCATGCCGCCCGGGGACCTTCGCCGCGTGCGCCGGGCGGCCGGCGCACGCGGCGAGATCGCTCGAGGTGGGCGTCAGTCCAGGACGCGCAGGGCGATCGTCTGCTCCATCGCGGCCAGCGCGTCGATGACGGCGGGCTCGACGCGCGAGCCGACGTCGGTGACGACGTAGCCGATCTCGCCACGGGTGGCGAGCAGCTGGCCCTCGATGTTCGTGCCGTGCTCCGCGAGCGTCGCGTTGACGGCCGCGAGGACGCCCGGCGTGTTCCGGTGCAGGTGCGTGATGCGCGTGATCCCGGTGGTCTGCTCGAGCGCGAGGTTCGGCACGTTGACGCTGAGCGTCGTCGAGCCCGTCGTGAGGTAGTCGCGCAGCTTGGCCGACACGAACTGGCCGATCGCCTCCTGCGCCTCCTCCGTCGAGCCGCCGATGTGCGGCGTGAGGATGACGTTCGGCAGGCCGCGCAGCTCGGAGTCGAAGCTGTCGCCCTTGCGCTTGGGCTCCTGCGGGAACACGTCGACGGCGGCGCCGGAGACGCGGCCCTCGACGATCGCCTCGCGCAGCGCGCCGTAGTCCACGACGAACCCGCGCGAGAGGTTGAGGAAGATCGAGCCCTGGCGCATGCGGGCGAACTGCTTGGCGCCGAACAGCCCGGCGTTGCCCTGGCGGCCGTCGACGTGCAGCGTGACGACGTCCGCCTGCTCGAGCAGCTCGTCGAGCGTGTCCATGCGGCGCGCGTTGCCGAGCGCGAGCTTCTCCGCCGTGTCGTAGAAGACCACGGACATGCCGAGGTTCTCGGCCACGACCGAGAGCTGGGTGCCGATGTTGCCGTAGCCCACGATGCCGAGCGTGCGGCCCCGGACCTCGTGCGCGCCCTCCGCCGACTTGTCCCAGCGGCCCTCGTGCAGCGCGCGGTCGCGCTCGGTGAGGCGGCGCGTGAGCGCGATGATCTCGGCGAGCGCGAGCTCGACCACGGAGCGCGTGTTCTGGAACGGGGCGTTGAACACGGCGACGCCCTGCGTCGCGGCGGAGCGCAGGTCGATCTGGTTCGTGCCGATGCAGAACGCGCCGAGCGCCACCAGGTCGGGGGCGTTCTCGAGCACGTTCGCGGTGACGTTCGTCTTGGACCGGATGCCGAGCAGGTGGACCCCGTCGAGGGCCTCGATCAGCTCGGACTCGTCGAGGGCGCCGGTGCGGACGGTGACGTCGATCCCCGCCGCCTCGAGGTTCGAGGCAGCGAGAGGGTGCAGGTTTTCAAGGAGGAGGGCGCGTAGCACGATCCCATGGTGCGCCCGGTCCGCGGTCCGGACCAAACGGGTCTTGACCCTCGGGACGAGGTGAACGCCCGGCCTGCGCGGCCCGGACACGCCGCCTCACGGGGCGACGCGGGCACCGCCGTCCGCGTCCGTGCTCACCCGGATGCTCTTCACCCCGGTGCCCGCTCGCGTCTCGGCGCCCGGCGCGCTGCCGGCGACGCCCGCGGGGAGCGCGCGGGCGTGCACGACGACCAGGCGCTGGGTCGGGCGGGTCATGGCGACGTAGAGGTCCGACGCGCCGGACGGGCCGGTCGCGACGTCGGAGGGCTCCACGAGCACGACGGCGTCGAACTCCAGCCCCTTCACCTGCACCGGGTCGAGCACCGTGACCGGGGCGTCCGGACCGGCGTCCTCGAGGCCGAGAGCGACGCGCAGGTCCGCGACGGCCGGCGCGGCGGCGACGACGGCGACGCGCCCCGACTCCGCGGCGACGAACTCCGCGCGGGCGGCCTCGGCCTCGGCCCGGACCAGGGCGGCGAGGTCGGCGGGCGCCGCCTCGACGACGCGCAGCGCGTCCTCCACGTCGCGCGCGGACGTCAGCGGCGAGACCGGCAGCCCGGCGGCGAGGGCGGCGCGCCGTGCGGCGTCGGCCACGGTCGCCGGGGTGCGGTAGTTGACGGTCAGCTCCGCGAGGCGCCACGCGTCGCGGAACACCGGGTCGAGCATGCCCTTCCACGAGCGCGCGCCGGCGAGCGACGACGTCTGCGCGACGTCGCCGACGACGGTGAACGAGCGCGTCGGGCACCGGCGCACGAGCATGCGCCACGCCATCGCCGAGAGCTCCTGCGCCTCGTCGACCACGACGTGCCCGTACGTCCACGTGCGGTCCTGCGCGGCGCGCTCGGCCGTCGTGAGGCGTGGGCCGCTCGCCGAGAAGCGCTCGGCCAGCACGTCCGCGCCGACGATCCCGCCGCCGGCGCCCGACGACTCGAGCACCTGCCGTGCGTACTCCAGGTCCTGCGCGCGCTGCGCCGCCCGGGCGGCGGCCTCGGCCCGCTCCGCCTGGTCGTCCTCGCCGAGCAGCTCGGCGGCCTCGTCGAGGAGCGGGACGTCCGCCGGCGTCCACGGCGCGCCCTTCGCCCGCTCCAGCAGGCGCCGGTCGGCCGGCGAGAGCTCGGGCGCCGCCTCGGCGAGCCGGTGCGGCTTGGTCCAGAGGTCCTCGACGAGGCGCTCCGGCGTGAGGGGCAGCCACGCGAGGTTGAGCGCGACGCGTACGTCCCGGTGGGAGCGCAGGTCCTCGAGGGCGAGCACGCGGTCCTCGCCGACGAGCGGCTCGCCGAGCTGGCGGCCGTACTGGTCGACGAGCCGCGAGAGCATCTCGCGGACGAAGGTCACGCGCGCGAGGTTGTGCGGCTTGTGCGTGCGCCGGGCCTTGGCGATCGCGTCGCGGACGTCGCGGCGCCGGATCAGCAGGTCGTGGCCGTCCAGGCGCACCGGGACGTCCGCCGCGGGCACGCGCTCGCGCGCCCGCACCGCGCGTCGCACCGCCCGGGCCATGACGGCCCGGCCCTTGACGCGGGCGACGCGGGGGTCCTCCGCGCCGTCGGCGACGACGCCGGGGAGGAGGTCGGCGATCGTCGTGCTGACGACCCCCGTCTCGCCGAGCGACGGCAGCACCTGGTCGATGTAGCGCAGGAACGAGTGGCTCGGACCGACGAGAAGGACGCCCGAACGCTCCAGCACCCTCCGGTGCGCGTAGAGCAGGTACGCGGCGCGGTGCAGGGCGACGGCCGTCTTGCCCGTGCCCGGGCCGCCCTGCACGACGAGCGCCCCCGCCAGCGCGGACCGGATGATCGTGTCCTGCTCGGACTGGATCGTCGCGACGATGTCGCCCATGCGGCCGGTGCGGCCCGCCGCCATCGCGGCGAGGAGCGCGCCCTCGCCCGAGAGCGTCGTCCCGGTCACGGCCTCGGGCGCGTCCAGGTCCAGGAGCTCGTCCTCCAGACCCGTCACGTCCCGCCCGCGCGTCACCAGGTGCCGCCGCCGGACGACGCCGTCGGGGTGGGCCGCCGTCGCACGGTAGAACGACTGCGCCGCGGGCGCGCGCCAGTCGGTGAGGAGGCTCGTGTGCTCGGCGTCGGTCAGGCCGATGCGCCCGACGTAGCGGCGCGTGCCGTCGTCGAGGTCGAGCCGGCCGAACGCGAGCCGGTCCTCGACGGCGTCGAGCTGCGCGACGCGGTCCTCGTACAGCGTCGCGAACGCGTCGCGCTCGCTCCGGTTCTGCGGCGAGCCGGACGGCCCGGACCGACGGACGCCGTCGAGCCGCGCGCGGGCGGCGGCACGCAGCTCGTCGAGGCGCGCGTAGAGGGTGTCCACGACCTCCTGCTCGAGCCGGAGCTCGTCGTTGCGTCCCACGCTGTCCCTTCCCTCGGCCGGGCGTCGCGCCCGAGCGCACGCCCGTGACACGGCCGTCCATTATGGCCCACGGGCGCCCGGCCCCGGACCGGTCCTCGGCGCGTCCCGCACCCGTGACCGGGCCCGACGCGCGGCTGGCGCTAGGATCGTGGGCCATGGCGACCAGAGGGGAGCGGGCGTCGTGACCGGGACCGACCGTCAGGTCCCCGCGCGACCCTCTGCGCGGGGCGACGAGGCCGGCGCGCGTGACCAGGTGCTGTCCGAGCGTGCGGTCCTCGCCCCCACGGACGAGCTGCGCATCCTCCTCGTCGAGGACGACGACGGGGACGCGATCCTCGTCGAGGAGCTGCTGTCGGACGGCGACCTCACGGTCGAGCTCCATCGCGCGACGACGCTCGACGCCGCACTCGAGATGCTCGCCTCCCGGCCCGTCGACTGCGTCCTGCTGGACCTCGGGCTGCCCGACTCCGTCGGGCTGTCGGCGGTCGAGCGGGTGCGGACCGGCACCCACC